>JADFHU010000043.1 GCA_022567055.1 Planctomycetota bacterium | reverse complement strand
TTGAGCGAAACCACAGGCGTAGCAGTTCTACGTCGCGGATTTCGCGATTGAGAAGCGATCAAAGATGGGGTGCAATTGGGCATTCAAAAGTCCAAGTTATTTCTTGCCGGTCCCTTAGGCAAGCCTGGTACGCGGCAGGCTTGAGGCGACATCTCGACGGGACCGTGTGCCCGCCTTCGCTAAAGCCATGGCGAACAGGTCGCCGTCTCTGCCAGGCGAAAAAATTGCTCGCTCTCAGGCCGACGACGGAGTCTTCAGACAGGGCCTAGGGGGCGCTCCCGGCGGAGTATCCCAATTTACCCCACACAGCCTTCTGGAACCGGACGAGATCCGGATTACCCGGCTGAACAGCTTGCCCATTGCTCTCTGGGTCACCGAAGTCTAGCGTGCGTGGATCTCCCCACTTCCAGTACTCAACATGTCCTTCCGCGAACGAGAGATTAGTGCCATCGCCGTGCCGCAGAGGTGGCCGGTCCCGCCAGCGTGCTTCATTGTAGTATACGGAAAACGCATGGTTCGTTATTTTCCCTTCATCCACAAAAACGATCCTTTCGCCGGGTCGAGGTATGCGGGTCTTATTCTTAAATACATGTCCCTTCCAGCTCGACCCTCGATTCGTGTTCATAGAACTAACGATGGAATAGGTTCGTAACTCGCCCCGTACTCCGGTTGGGCATTTGTAGAGCTTTAGGTTCTTGCAATAGGGGTAGAGCATTCCGGCCTGCATGGCGACAAGCTGATCGTCTAGTGGATCGGTATTCAGCATGCGGGCAACCCAGCCGAAATCAGAATTGCCCACATTCGCGGCGCAGATCTTGCCATCGTTGTCATCGGCGTACAGTGTCCACGCCAAGGTCAACTGTTTGAGATTGTTGAGACACACAGCGCGTTTGCCCTGTTCTCTGGCCCGACTGAGTGCCGGCATCAACACAGCCATTAACAGGGCGATGATGGCAATAACGACGAGAAGCTCTATCAGCGTGAATGCTTTTGACTTGTTCATAGCTTAAACCCCTTTAGTTTTCCGCCACGGCTACGAGTATTCCTTGCAGACGTGCAAGTTTGTCCACCAACTGTCGTTGTCTCAATCGACAAGGAGTATTGGACAATCAAGGCTATCAATTACACGACCGATTGACAGTGTCACTCTGAACTGTACGAGCCTACCTGGGCAATTCCACCTTATTTTTCCTGCCGCTCTGGGCCGGTTTACCGTCATAGGCCTTGTTCGTCAGTGGCATGGATGCTATTACGGCTGCCAGTTCTTCGGCCGCCACCTGTTCTGATGCGGAACGCCTATTCGCAGGAATCGATCTCTCTTCTTCTCGGTCATTCATGACATCGTAAAAAAGCCCATTGGCATAGAGTTTGTAGTGTTTATTCTGGGCCCAGATCAGTTCCGCAGTTCCCAGTTCCTTGGGGATCCAGCCATAGCCCTTGGGCCAATAGTATTGGTATATGGAGGTGCGGGGATCACCCTTCTCTCCCTGACATTGGGGCCAGAAACTACGACCATCGATGTGACTATTGGGACGGTCCGTCTCGGCGATATGCGCCAATGTCGGCAGAAAATCGGAAAAGTCTACCATGTCGCTGCACACGTGACCGACGGGGACAGTTCCTGGACAGCGCACGATAAGTGGCGCATGGGTACCACGGTCGTGGGGAATGCCCTTCTTGCCGAACAGGTCTTGCCCTCGATATCGATAGCGGATGTTCCGACTCGTACCGTTGTCCGTGGTGAACATTACCACAGTGTTTCTCTCAAGACGGTGTTCTTGCAGGCAATCCAGGATTCGCCCTACGCACTGGTCCATGTACTTGACCATGTCTCGGTAATTCTTCTGCTTGTCTTTCTCTGTTCGGTCCTTGCTGTCGGGCGTTGGCAGAAATGGAGAGTGAACCAGCAGCATAGGATAATAGACAAAGAAGGGATTCTCTTCGTTCTCTCGGATAAATCGAGTGATCGTGTCCACGCATAGGTCGGGCCCGTAGGCGATCTCATCCACATCCAACAATACGCCATTTCGCTCAAGCACGGGGTCCCAGTAGCGGTTCCCACTGGAGTGTGTCGTGTTCCACAGCAACCAGGAATCGAATCCTGCGTCCTTGGGGGCCGTCCCTCCCGCACCATCAAGTTGCCATTTTCCCACGATGGTGGATTTATAGCCCGCTTTTTGGAGAACCGTTGCAAAGGTCGTTTCGTGGTGATCCAAGGCGCCGAAGCGAATATAGTTGCGCACTCCGCTACGCCCGGTCATGATCTTCACCCGGCTCGGAGTACACTTTGGGGTGGAGAAGCAGTAGTCAAACTTTATCCCTTCGGCGGCCATCTTATCCAGTCGAGGGGTCCAGGACTCCTCGCTCCCATAGCAGCCGAAGTTGTTGTCATAGGCGATGTCGTCGGCCATGATGAGTATGATGTTGAGCGGTTCAGCGCCTGCTCCTGACATGCAGGACACACCAATCGCCATGCCAAGGAGTATTAGCCCAGGACCTCTACGGATAATCATAGGTTCTCACTTTTTTTTTGAAGTATTTCAACACCGCAACGATCTACCCAGGCATCAAAGGCGGCGGACAGGGTTCGCACTTTTTCCGGGTATTGCTGGGCCAGGTTGTTTTGCTCGGTTCGGTCGATGGCAAGATTGTATAATTCCCAGCGGCCCGGTCCTGTCTTGGTGTTGCGAACCAGCTTCCATTGTCCCTGTCTCAGCGCACTGCTATGCGAGTACTGCCAGCCTACAGTCTCATGTCCTGCTCTGGTTTTTCCTTTGAATATGGGGAGAAGACTCTTGCCTTCCATGGGAATGATTTCGCTGCCTCTATAGGTCTGGGGATATGTCGCCCCTGCAATGTCAACACAGGTCGCCATCACATCCATAATATGCCCGACCTGGGTCGTGATGGCTCCACTCTCTGTTATGACCTTCGGCCAGTATGCTATGAAGGGCGTACATATACCACCTTCGTGGTCCCACACCTTGTATTTTCTGAATGGGGTATTGCTGGCGTTCGCCCAACCCTCGCCCACGCCGCTATAAGACTCAACCGTCCCCGGAAGGGTGTTGGGGATCTTGTCGAAGCCGCTGGGACAAGCCCCATTGTCGGCAAGGAACATGACCAGAGTGTTTTCCAACTCACCCAAGGCCTGAATCTTGTCTAGGATCCGACCGATGCCCCGATCCATGCGGTCGATCATCGCCGCGTAGATGGACATTTTTAAGTCCCAGTAATCCCTTTTTTCTTCCGAAAGCGACGCCCAGAGGGGTACATTTTCATCACGTGGTGACAGAGAGACCGTGGCATCAAACAAGCCCATTTCAAGCTGCCGCCGGTAGCGCCGTTCGCGTAACTTATCCCACCCGATCATGTACTTGCCGCGGTACTTGGCAATATCCTGGGGCCAGGCGTGCAGCGGATAGTGCGGTGCGGTGTAGGCCACGTAGAGAAGGAAGGGTTTGCCTTCGCCTCTATAGGCTTCGAGGTAGTTGACGGCATAGTCACTAAAGGCATCGGTCGTGTAGAAGTTCGGCGTATCGGGGGTGTAAGGGAGGTATTCCTGGTCGTCGATGGCCCAGCGCCGTGGTCGGTCGTATTTCCGGCCCGGTTTTCCCTGGCCGGGCAGCGGCTCGATACCGGGATTGAAATAGTTGCAGCAGCCGTCCGTCAACCCGTAGTAACGGCTGAAACCGCGCCGGTAAGGCGTTTCTTCCGCGTGCCACTTCCCGGTCATGAGTGTTCGGTATCCCTCGGCACTGAACACTTCGCCGAGTGTGACACAGTTCTTATTAAACGCCTGTAGTTTGTTGCCCAGCCCGGTTTGATGTGAATAGAGCCCGGTCAGCAGGGCGGCACGTGTTGGGAAGCACTTGGCGGTGTTGTAGAACTGAGTGAAACGCATCCCCTGTTCGGCAAGGCGATCGATGTTCGGGGTATCGATCTCCCCTCCATAGCATCCGATGTCCGACCAGCCCATGTCATCGGCCATGATCAGCAGGATGTTCGGCCGCTCCTTCGGGCTCACTGCCGCCACCCCCCACGACAGCGCCAGCACGACGGCTGCTGTCGCGATGCGTATCAGTGATGCACGTCCCAGGTGGGACGAACCACTGGTTTGCTTCATAGTCACTATCCCCGCTGACCTACAGGTCGAAGGGCGCGACACGACCTGCGGCCCCGGCTATTTCTTCCGCCGTCAAGGCACGATCGTAGAGCGACAGTTCGTCGATCAGCCCGCCGAACAATCGGTCGTCGTCAGACGGCCGGCTACCGATCCGCGCATCCCTGTCCGGGTGGGCAAGGATATTAACCACGGTTTCATCGATACTGGGCTGGGTGTCGTCCAGACCATCCACCCAAAGGGTCACATCCGGGTAGGAGATAGTCGCATTTGCCATTACAGTCACTGCCACATGGTGCCAGTCCCCGTCATTAACCACGGTTCTGCCCTGGACGTTCCCACCGGAAAATTCGCAGCGAATACGGTTGGCGTTCACCCGGAAATCAAACCGGGCTCCATCCCCAGCAGGCCCCCAACTGATGATCGTCCCCGTATCAGTCGCGCTCGTATTGATCCAGCCTGTCACGGTAATTGCACTGCTACCCAGGATTCCCTTATACCCGGTAATCTCCACATAGTCGCCGAAAACGCCGGCAAGGCTCAGGGCCTGGCCAAATTTTCCCGTTTCAAAGGTCGACAGACCCGGCGCCGCACCGGGGTGGACTCCGGTCATGTCAGAGGCATCACCGTCAAAGGCATAGTGAGCCACCAGGTTGTCCGCAGTCGGCTCGACCGGGGTCATCAACACCCGACTGTTAGCGGTCAGGGAGATGTCGTCAACCAGGAGTACACCCGCACCGCCGCCCTCGATCCCGATGCTCATTGACTGCACCCGGGCCAGCTCATTGCTCGAAAAATGATCGGTCAGAGGGATGTACCACTTCTGCCAGCCCACCCGCTGCAGCGTCTCCAAGTCACCGTCGTAGAGCACCTTGGTGTTGTTGACCCGCACATACAACTGACCCGGTACATTCTCCGGGTCACCATAGAAGTAGAGCACCAGACCCTGGACACCGGCTCGGGTCCAGTCCTGGGCGGTAGCAAACGTTCTGGTGGCCTCCGACGTGGGAGCAGCGGTATTGTCATACCACACGGGCAAGGCTTGCCTGCCGCCGCGGACGGTATCCGTTTCAGAGGCAAAATCACCGATCGCCGGATCCGCGCCGACTAGGGCGCCATTGGCCGGATCATCAAATCCGTCGATCCAGGTGGCCCAGATCTCTAGGAATTCTTCGTCCTTATAGCTCTCCATGTCGTCAACAACGACGCTTCCTGCCGTGGTAAAGCTCCAGATATCACTTGGCCAATGGCTGGGATCCATGGCCTCGTTAACCTCATCCACGCGCCAATGATAGCCTTGGCTAAGCTGCAGATCCAATGCCAGCGTGTCGAAGCTGCTGGCGCCGACGCTGCCCACCAGGGGAAGATCATTGGGATCGGAACCTAGGTAGATCTCATGACGATCCACCTCCCGTCCGTCCCGACCCCAACTGAGCGTCACATCGGGGGCCACATCGGTGGCGCCTGAGGCGGGATTTGGCCTGGTGGCAAACGTTGGTATGTAGTAAAAGCGCACCTCACTGAGACTGGCCTGAGGTGCAATCCCCTGAACACTGTTGATGGTCATACGGACATGCTGGGCCACGGCACCACCGAAATCGATGGTATTGTTATGTGCATAACCCTTGGTACCCGGGGCCTGGGCCAAGGGCCCGACACCCTCCAGAACGGTCCAGGTCTCGCCATCTAAAGAGTGTTCGATGACGACGTCTTTGGCGCCGAATCCCACAAAGGTCTCGATGACCTGATTAGAGTTCCAGATCCAAAGCTCGTGCAGCTTGTAAGCCCGGTCGAAGGCATACTCGATTGTGGCCGGGACACCGGCGCTGATCCACATGTTGCCGGCCGAGGTACCGTGAAGATCGTCCACCAGACCGGAGCCGTTGATGGTGTTATCAGCGACGGAAAGGTCGAATGAACTGGAGGCCGTGGCCGTAATGTTGTCAATCGGAATCGAAAAGTGCTCCACCGTGAACTGCCAGACGTCACCCTGAAAGACTGTGGAGTCCGGCGGCGCGTTGACTTCATCGACTCGCCAGTAGTAGGTTTTACCGAAATCAAGCCGTTGAGGTGGCGTATAGCTGTTGGCACTCTGGATTAAGCCGCCCATGCCGTCGCTGACATTGTTGAAGTCCTCATTGAAGTAGAGTGTGTGCCCATTGACTGCCGGCGCCGATTCACCCGGCGTCCAGCTTAGGACCATATCTCTCGGCACATCCGTTGATTCGTTTTCCGGACTGGGCTCAGAGGCCGAAGCTGTTATCGGTCCAGCGCCTGCCATAACCTCCCGTATCTCTTCCAGCGTCAATACCACGTCATAGATGCGGAGATCATCGATCGCGCCGGTGTACCACCTGGTTGAGCGATTGTAGCGCTGTCCCATGATGGCGTCGAAGTTTGAGAGCGGGTGGACCACGTCTGTATCGCCCTCAGGTTGCGTGTCTTCTTGACCGTCCAGGTAGATGGTCACGTCCACATACTGAGCGTTGGCCGGTATGGTCGTCGCGACATGGTGCCAGGTACTGTCGCTCACCGTCGTGTCGCCCTGGACATTGCCGCCGCCCGATTCATAGCGTAGCCTGCCGCCGTTGACACGGAATTCCGCCCTGTTACCGTCGCCGCTACTTCCCCAGCCAATGATCTCACCGTCGGTGTCGGCCCTGATCCAGGCAGTGATGGTGAAGGCCTGCGTGCCAAGAACGCCCTTGTAGCCGTCTATAGTCACGGTATCATCGCCGTCGAACGCCAGGGCCTCGCCGTATACGCCGGCTATCCACTGCGGATTGCCGTGGAGCGTACCATGACGCTCATTACCGGAGGAGTCCAGCGCGTTACCATCAAGCTTCCACCAGGCGATGGGTGTCGGGCGGGCTGCATGGGCCAGGCTCGACAGACCCAGACCTACGACCAAAACAATGACCTTCATAAACGATTCCAGGGAAATGACTGTCTTACGCATAGCAATCCTCCTACCCTAATTGTGACTGACTCGCATATAATGAGTGCAATACTAGTGAGTGCTATGGGGCCGTTGCTGAAACGTAGCCCAACTTCCCCCACATAGCCCGCTGGAGCCTGACGAGGTCTGGATTCACGGGGGTGACATGAGTCTTTCCAGCATTGCCTTCTCCATTGCCAAGGTCTAGGGTGCGCGGGTCTGTCCACTTCCAGTATTCACTATGTCCATCCGCGTACGAAAAATTCGTGCCATTGCCGTGCCGCAAAGGCGGTAAATCCTTCCAGCGGGGTTCGTTGTAGGTGACATTATAGGCAAAGTTGGATATGATTCCTTCATCCACGAAGACGATCCTTTCGCCTGGTCGAGGTATGCGGGTCTTGTTCTTGAATACATGTCCCTTTTCGCTCGATCCGATATTCGTATTCATCGGACTGACGATGGAATAGGTGCGTATTTCGCCCCGTACACCGCTCGGGCACTTGTAGAGCTGCAAGTTCTGGCAATAGGGGTAGAGCATACCGGCCTGTATAGAGGCGATCCGATCTGCGAGGGGATCGCCTATGTCCATGCGGGCAACCCACCCATAATCAGAATGGCCCACATTGGCCGCACAGATCTTGCCATCGTTCTCATCTGCGTACATGATCCACGCCAGTGTCAATTGTCTCTCATTGTTGAGGCAAACGGCGCGTTTGCCCTGTTCTCTGGCCCGACCGAGTGCCGGCATGAGTACGGCCATTAAGATGGCAATAATGGCAATAACGACGAGAAGCTCTATCAACGTGAATGCTTTTGATTTGGTCATGACTTGAATCCCCTTAGTTTTTCAGGATATATGCCCTGAGAATTCTGGTAAAAACCACTGTCATTGTAGACTATCCAGAGAAGATCTGCAAACCTAAACGGCATTATTCCAGCGTTAAGTTCCCACCAAATCCTATTATTCATGCAGCAGGAACCCTCTAGCCTCGGGCGCATCCTCATCTTTCCAGCCATAAAAGAGGAGCATCCCGCCCACAGTGCTCCCATCGGCCCTTGTCACCGGTTGAACGTTGTTGAACTTCCAGCCCGCGTATTTTATCTTGTTCGGCGTCAAGTCGCGCTTCATTCGCCAGGACTTTCCCTTATCGACTGAAATCCACTCTTCGATCCGTCCGCCTCCGTAACGATCCATATACCCGCCGGTGTCGAGATACCCCTCGCCCGTGACCAGATAGGCATAAAATGTCCCGTTATCATCTCTACGCAGATGGCAGCTGTTCCATTGGTGGGTGGAAGGGGCAATTCTCGTTTTCTCCCATTTCCCATGTGCACGGTGCACGAAATAGTAGTTGTGATCTTGGGTAGTATCTTCCGAAAGAACATGGAGAAAGGCCGGATTGCCGTTTTCGTCGAGGGCGATGTCAGGAGGGACGCCGGCGCCGCGCCCTTGCGTATCCCAAATCCTGCATCGGGCATCGGCCTGATCGATGTCTATGGGGGTGGTCATTGCGTCGCCCTCAAAATTTGTCACGACCTGTGTTTCGAGGTCAATCTTGACGTAGTAGAGGTTATACTTCCATCCATTGCCAACCTCATGGTTGTATCGCGCGTTGTAATACCGTTTTGGATCGTCATCCCGATTATCGTCGTAGGCGGTAAAGACAACGTGAAGGAACCGGCCGTCTTGACTTGGCAGGGTGCACTGATACGACGACCACTCAAACCTGCCCTTGCTGTCCATGTCACTGACATCCTGGCCAGGTCTGATCCAGGTCTCTCCCTTGTCACCCGAAATGCGGTATCGCCAGGAACTGATGTGTCCCTCTGTGCGGAAATATATCAATTCTTTATTGTCAGCAATCCTGTGCACGGTCGGGTACGATATCCCGGGGGCAATTTGGGGTCCTTGCCGCCAGTCTGCAAGACTTATTCCCATCACTCCAGGTCGTTTGGAAATCAGGTGCGTGCCAGGCGTTCGGTGGCAGCCGTAAAGGACATGCAAATAGTCCTCTTCATCAGCCCATATGACAGGACCATAGTGATGATCGCTGCTGGGGGGCCCCAGCGTCATCCCATCAGAGAATTCCCGGGTGACTGGGTCATAGGTAACAATCATGGGATAGGTGCGGGACTTCGGAGCGCCGCCCTTTTCGCCGCCGGCGTTGAAGACAATATGAACCTTGCCGTTGAGATAGACCGAGGGAGGTCGTTGCCTGCGGTCATAGAGCATTTTGATCTGCCCACCCTCACCAAAGGTAAGAAGGCGGGTGGCAGATGTTTCTGCCTTCCGGGCAATCGCCATGGGGACGGACCATGCGGATACCATGATCGCACACAGGAGGAACTTAATAGCTATATTCATCATGGAGAGTGGATCCTATTCGAGTGTGTCTTGATTCTAACACTTCTTCGCAGCGTAATCTACTACCGAAACCACCAGCCCGGGCAGGGCAATCGCATGTAAACTTAGGCAGACGTTAATGCCCCCTTTTTCTACCCCTCGCCGGGATCTCACGGGGGTAGTAATCAGTAATCAGTGACAAAGTAATCAGTTTTTGGCTCATACCGATCACTGTTTACTGATTACTTGAACGATAGGACTCCCGGCCAATTGGCATTCCTGCTGCATTTCGTACGGATTTGGAATCTACATGCGATAGCCCAGCCCGGGCCTCTTGATCTTGGGTCAATATGCCGGTAGTCTGAGCAATCGAGGCGAAAGGATTGAGCTGCAAGATGCTCAGGACAACTCGTCCTGGAGAAACTGTTGGGGTTCACCCCTCCGCCACCGCCTGATGATGTCCGGGAAATCGAGCCGGCTTCCAACTGGACAGCGTTTTTCAGATATCCGTGAGTTGCGCAAGCTGATGGTCGTACGCCACAAACTCTATGCGGTCGGCAACACTGCCCTGGGTCCCAAGAATCTGATACGATTTCAGCCCATAGCCAATAAGGGCCTTGCCCGCGGCGAGATCACCATTGCAGAGGGCTCAAGCGAGCAGGGTTTCGTTGTCGTCTGCGCGCCTTCGCAGGGATCTATGGGTCCGTCCTAGGGTCGGACTTGACTAAGGTGTCTTTTCACAATACTATTGCCGAAAGGATACCCCTGTCTTGAGTCTTAGGCACCCTAATTAGAAAGGCAAGATGCACCATGATCACGGTCGGAATGAACTACCAAGTTATCGAGGGTAAGGGACAAGAATTCGAGGACAAGTTTAATGCGGTTATGGGTGCTCTGCAAGGGGCCGACGGCCACACGACTTCGGCCCTGTACAAAGATGTGAACGAGGCTCACTCCTACCTGATTGTGAGCGAGTGGTCCAAGGAGGAGGCCTTTACGGCTTTCATCCGCAGCGAGGCCTTCCGCGCTGTGACCGACTGGGGGAAGGAACAGATTCTCTCCGGCCGTCCCCGCCATAAAGTTTACAAGAACTAGGCGATGGATGAACGGCTGATTTCTGAACAGACCCATCTCTGATGGCATCGGCGTGACACTCAGATGAGCCTGAGTATGCGAAAGACTCAACGAATACGTTGGTGGCCATTGGTGCTCATCGTCGCCGTAGCGGGCGGTATCGTTGCGGTCACCTCTCAGCCTGATAGCCTAACCCACCAGCAGAAATATATGCGCATGGGCATGACAATCACCGCTGCCCTCGCTTTGTTCCTGGTTTGGACCCTTTTTCTCTCGAGAATGAAATGGGCCCTTCGCTTGGGGATCACAGGTAGCGTCCTCGCCTTGATAGCCCTTGCTGCCGCGACATTGAAGGTCGAAGGCGTCAGTGGAGATCTCCTTCCTATCATCACATGGAAGTGGAGCCAACTCGCTTCCGAGCGAGTTGGCGATGTTGTCGAAGCCTCTTCGGGCACGCTAGATTCCGATTCTACCCGTCGCGCACTTCCCGAATACTTTTCAGACTACCCGCAGTTTCTGGGGCCTGATCGAACGGCGATGGTGGATGGCCCCCTATTCGAGATAGACTGGGAAACCCATCCACCTCGTGAACTCTGGCGACAACCGATCGGTCCCGCCTGGTCGGGTTTCGCCGTAAAAGGGTTTCGCGCCATCACCCAGGAGCAGCGAGGTGATGAAGAGAGGGTCACCTGTTACGATCTGCTCAGCGGCGCACTCCTCTGGGCGCATGGCGACAGCGCCCACTATCGCACCACGCTTGGCGGGGAGGGACCACGAGCGACCCCCAGCATTGATGATCGAAAAGTCTATACACTGGGTGCGACGGGCATACTGAATTGCCTGACGCTGGAGACGGGAAAGCGCATCTGGCAGAGAAACATTCAGGAAGATGCGGCGGCGAAAGGCCTGGATTGGGGTTACGCGGGATCGCCTTTGGTGGCAGGGAACCTGGTCATCGTGAATGCGGGTGGCACTGAGAATACTGCCATGATCGCATACCGCAAGACCGATGGAGAGATGCTCTGGAGCAACGGCAGTGACCCGGCAAGTTACAGCACTCCCGTCTTGGCCACGCTCGCCGGCGTGGAGCAGGTGTTGATTTTTCACCAGCGTGGCATAGCCTCCCATGACTCTCAAACTGGAGAGGTGCTCTGGTCCTTCCCCGTGAAGCACGATCGGCCGCATGTTGCTGTACCGCTGATCATTGATACCAATCGCGTCATGATTTCGAGCGGCTATGGCTATGGCAGCGTCATGCTGCAAGTTAGAGC
Organism: Planctomycetota bacterium; assembly: GCA_022567055.1. Taxonomy (GTDB): domain Bacteria; phylum Planctomycetota; class Phycisphaerae; order Sedimentisphaerales; family Anaerobacaceae; genus JAIPFM01. The sequence continues at coordinate 3,085 of JADFHU010000043.1, read as the reverse complement.
CACCGAAGCTGGCGACTTCAGCGTCGAAGAGGAATGGAAATCGCTTCGCCTACAGTCCAAGTTCAACAACCTGATCCAGAAGGACGGCTTTGTTTACGGATTGCATGACGGCACCTTCTGTTGCCTGGATCCTTCGGCCGGCAAGCGACTCTGGAAGGAGGGGCACTTTGGTCACGGACAAATGATCCTCGCCAATGGGACCCAATTACTCCTTACCACCGAATCCGGTGGAGTGAAGCTGATAGAACCTTCTCCTGAAAAACTTAGAGTGCTCTCCGAGATGCAGGTGTTCGACGAGAAGACGTGGAATTCTCCCGCACTGGCCGGCGACTTTCTTCTCCTCCGTAATCACAAAGAGGCCGTGTGTTACCGGTTGGTGGTCGTGGCACGTTCCGAATAGACACCGGCGATACAGTGGGTTGCCGGTCCGCTAAGGCCGCACGGCGGTGCCGTCCGGTCTGCGTACGGGTCTCCAGTAGCCGGGATGTTCGGGCAGGGGATACTTGGCCGCCAACTTTTCGTCGATGTCCACCCCGAAGCCGGGGGCCTCGTTGACGAACATGTAGCCATTCTCCATCTTGGGACATCCGGGAAAGACCTCCTGGGTCTGTTCGCTGAAGGAGCGGGCCTCCTGTATCCCGAAATTCCAGATGGCCAGATCGAGGTGCGCATTGGCGGCGTGACCGACGGGTGACACGTCACCGGGGCCGTGCCAGGCGCTGCGGACATTGAAGCACTCGGCCAGGGTCGCGATCTTGCGGGCGACGCTCAATCCGCCAATTTGAGAGATGTGGACTCGGATGAAATCGATCAAGCGCTCGGAGATCAACCCGGTCCATTCATGGGGGTTGTTGAAGAGTTCGCCCATGGCGATGGGTACGCTGGTCTGTTGCCGCAGCATCTTGAAGTAGCCGATGTCTTCGGGAGAGACAGGGTCCTCGATGAAGAAGGGACGGTAGGCCTCGAGTTGCTTGCACAGGTTGATGGCGTCAATGGGCGGGATGCGCTCGTGGATGTCGTGCAGCAGCTCAATCTTTTCGCCGCAGGTCTGGCGAACATGCTCGAACATCTCGATGGTGCCCCGAACATAGGGGAAGACCGCCATGCCGCTGTCCGAGGCCTGGCCAAACTTCGCCGCCTTGAAATCTGCTTCGCCGGAGAGGTAGGGGGAGCCGTACCCGCCGCGTTGAATGCGGCAATGGCGGAATCCCCGCTCCATGGCCCGGCGGACGCTGTCCTCAATTTCCTTGAGGTCGCGACCGCTGCAGTGGGTGTAGGTGTCCACGGCGAAGCGACACTTGCCGCCCAGCAACTGGTAGACCGGCATATTGGCACGCTTGCCCTTGATGTCCCAGAGGGCCTGGTCGAGCCCGCTCAGGGCGTTGTTCAAGACGGGACCGTTGCGCCAATAGGAGCTGGTATAGGCGTTCTGCCACATGTCTTCGATATTGTCGGCACTGCGGCCCCGCGCGAAGGGGTCGAGATACTCGTCCACGGCCGCTGCGACGGTCAGGGGTCGCTGATTGAACGTCGCACAGCCGAGACCGTAGAGTCCCGGTTCGCTGGTCTCTACTTTGACCACACAGAGGCGGATGCCCTTGGGGGCGGTGAGGATGGCCTTGACCTTGGTGATGGTGAGAGGCGGCAGCCCCTTGGTGGCTTTGGCGACGGATTGGGCGGCGAGGTCATTCTCTCCGGGTAGCAGGCCGAGAAGTCCTCCCGCGCCTGCCACGCCCATGCCGCGCAAGATGTCACGACGTTTCATGGTGAGCCTCCTTCAATGGATGAGTCACTTTCTTTTAGGATCGAGGTCGTGCTTTCGTACCAGGGTCTCCAGGACCTTTAGGGGCGGGAAGTCCGCGGCGACAATCTGGTTGGTGCTGAGATACTTGACCGAGGTTCGCAGGGCGAGGATAGGAGCCTTTTTTGCCTCGACGGTCGCTCGATCGGCGTTCTTCAGCGGGGCGAGGAATTCGCTCAACAGGGCCACGACGCTTCTCTCGATCTCGGGACGGCTTTCGTAGGCGAGTGACTCCATGAGGAGTTGTGCCTTCTGTAGGGGAACGCTGGTGGCGTTCGCCTCTTGACGGATCTCTGCCGCGATTTCGTTGCGCTTGCCCTGAACAGCCGCCGGGTCGGTGAGGGGGCCCTTCAGGCCGCCACCACTGCGTTCGGGTAACTCGCGTATCCAGATGTTGCGGAAGCGGACCGGATTGCCGTGGTCCTGGATCCTGAGTTGCAACTTGTCGTCATGGGGCCTTAGTTTGGTGCGGCGCTTGTGTCCGGTAGGGCCTTCGAGGACCCAGTGATCCTGCACGAGCGCTCCATTGTGGAGCAAGGTGAGATAGCCCTCGCGCACCAGTTCGCCATTTTGGAAGCGGGGTTGGCGAAAGATGATGTCGTAGCTCTGCCACTGCCCCGGACCACGGCTGACATTGACCAGTGGGGGGCTCTGCCCATACACCGAACCGGCCTGCCCGTCGGGGTAGGTGAAGTTGTTGTAGCAGTCCAGGACCTGGACTTCGTAGAGGCCCATGAGAAAGACGCCGCTGTTTCCCCGTCCCTGGCTATTGCCCTTGACCTCCGTGGGCGTGGCCCACTCGACGTGGAGCTGGCAGTCGCCAAAAGACTGTCGGGTCCGGATGTAGCCCGCGCCCTTGACCGACTCCAGGGCGCCGTTGACGAGACGCCACTTGGTCGGCACGCCCTTCTCCGGTTTGTTGGCTTCCCACTGGGAGAGATCGGAACCGTCGAAAAGCACGACGGCGTCCGCGGGGGCATCCCCGGGCCGGGCGCCGGGGGCGACGATCGCCGGCGCTTCACGGCGGGTGTCGTGCACTTGCCAGGCGTGGCGTTTGTCCGGGGGGGCTCCGTAGAGGGCGGCAAGAGAACTGGTCGCGATCATAGAGACTGTGCAAAAAACGGCAACAGTGTGTGTCGTCTTCATGTCTTTTCTCCTAAGAGTGCCTATCAAAATGAATCGTAGCACCGAAAACGAGCGTTTCTGCGACTGGCAAGGAAGGCGAAGCAGGCCGTCCGAGGACGGTCGATGGAGCCTGACGCCGTCCAGACGCAGAATGAGCCG
>JADFHU010000594.1 GCA_022567055.1 Planctomycetota bacterium | reverse complement strand
GTCAGGTTGATCCCCAAGGGCGACTGTTACCGCGTCACCTACGGAAATAAATGGTACGCGACTTGATGTTACAGTTCCGGACAAGGTTGGATTGCCATAAAGATCGACTAGGGTAAACCGGACCCGGAACACTTTCGTCGCTCCTTCGGAGATTGCGAAGACCCCTACGCCGGTAGCCGAGCCTGTAGTGTCTGTAGTGTCGAATCTTCCAGCGCCCTGCGCAGATGTAATGTCGTCCCGTGCGCTGAACTGGAAAGTGTGAGATGTCTGAGCCAACACGCTGGGCGTGGATAGTGCTGCTGCCACGAATCCCACCGTAATGACTAGCCCAAGAATTATGGCCAACATTCTATTGAACATGGATTTCATCCCCTTACCTATGGATTAGTCTCGTGTAAGAACCCTATCATCGACAATTACTCGCGGAGGAGGCTCTGGCCCACCGCGGGAGCAATTGGAAAAACACACTCCCAACACCAGTCACAACCGCAATCCATTCGGGCGACGCATTAGGCGCCGACCCACCAGGAACCAGCCAGTCCCGGTGGGTCGGCGCTCGGTCGTCCGCTTGCGTACGACCCTCTCTTGGCACGACCTTTTTCAGAGGCACAACAGCCTTCTCGCTGGACCGCTTGAACCACCCTACTTACTTTATAACTTTACCACCGTCACGACGAAAGGCATGCTGGCGAAGTTGCACGGTGTACCTATACCTGACGCACCGAGAAACAGCGCAGCGGGGAGCGGGCCCAGTGGGTCCAGCGGGTCCGCCGGATCTGCTACGATGTCCCAGCTATCCGAGAAACCATCCCCGTCTAAATCGGACCCTCCCGTCACGCTCACAAGGCCCGTGAGGCCCTCCAGATCGCCAAACTGCAAGACCCAAACGGTTCCATTGAAGTCGAGGAACAATATTCGCAGCCCAATTCTCGCCGAACTCTCGGGTGTCATGCCTGTCAGATCAAAACGATCTCCCTGCGACCCCGGGTCAAGTTGCGCGGGGGTCAGCATCCCATCACCATCTTCGTCCTCACCGAGCGTCGCCATGCCGACACGATCGAGATCGGCAAAAGTGGAATCGTCAAAATCCGGGAGGCAGACATCTTCAAACGCACCTGTGAAATCCAGATGCAACGACCGACGCCTACTGTCCCACATTGACAACCTTAATTGGCCACCCAGGCCGATGAAAACCTTTACTTTTTTTTCTTTGACATACGGACCATTACCATCACTTTTAACTCCGTCAGTGTCAAGATCGTCGAACTTGACCGAAACGGGGATTTCTTGTTTCTTTCCTCCACCTCCACCGCCTCCCCCGCCCCCGGGATTGTCGGGTTTCGTGGCCAGTGCCTGTGATGACAGGCCACACAAAAGTACTGCGGTGATCAGAATCACCAGAATCAGAAATCGGTTGTCACTCTTTTGAGTCTTCATGCTCAATACTCCTTCTCTTGTTTTGTTTCTTCCTCTGCGATATCATCAACAAACCTGTACTCGGACGCGCAGAGTTAACGTCCGGGTCTGGTCCCGGCCGGTGAGTCTGAGTTTGGTAGCTGGAACTCGCCGGCCTATTTTGTCATATGGAAATTGGACCAACCAATTCCCATTTAACTTCACTTTAGGCGTCACACTACTCGGGCAAAAATCCCTCCATAACCCATAGTTCCGAGCCGGGCTGCTCTAAGGTAAAGGCCAGTTGGCGACCGTCGGGATGAACGTCAACATGACACAACTGCTCCAAAGGCCCTCCGATTGGCTGCTGTTGGCCTGTTTGGCTATTCACGCGCCATAATTCACGTCCCTTTTTGGGAAAGAGCAGGTGCAGGTTGTCCGGCATCCAGATCACAAAGGTGTAGGGACCTCCTCGTTCGTCGTCCGTCAATTGAAGCACTTCCCGGGGACTGCCTCCGGTCACCGGCAGGATCACGAGTGAGGACTGATCCCGCCAAAATGCCAGCCGTTGGCCGTCTGTGCTGATGGCCAGGCCGCCCGGGCCCCTTGGGCCCTGGTAGAGTGTTTTCTCCTCTCGAGTCGTCGGGTCATATTGAATCAGGGACCCCCGCTGACGGACATAAAGCAGACGACCGTCCGGTGACCACTGCGACCAAGCGAGGCCTTCGCCGGCTGTGCTCCGGAGTAATGTCGTCCGGCCGGTTTGGACATCAATCTGGTAGAGTCCGGGCCCCTGCGTGAGGTACACGCCGTGCACGAGCAGGGAGTTGCCGTCGGCCGAAAACTGAGGTCCGCGCATACGAAATCCAGCCCGAAAGGGGGGATCAGGCTTTAACAGGCGTTCCTGACCTGTTTCCAGGGAATACAGCGAAAAGACCCAGTCCCCGGGGCCCAAATAACTGGACCTTTTGCCGCTCCGTCCGACTCGGTAGGCCAGCACCTTGCCGTCTGGTGACCAGACGCCCATAGAGGCCGACCCTACAAACCGGGAACTGATTATTTGAGGCTTATTGACAAAGTTCAGACCGCTTTCATCCAGTTGGGCCAGATAGACATCATTGGAGGTGGTGGACAGACCGTAATAGAAAGACCCGTTCCGCGTAAAACCAACCGGTCTACCGGTAAAATCTTGTTTGAGCAAGACAGGTGTCGATTCGTCAGACGCATCGTCTAAATCGAGCAACCAGAGTCCCATCGAGGCATTCCGGTTGCTTTGGAAGAGGATCTGGTCTTCCCGCGGTGTCCATCCCAGCAGTCGATCGTCGGCCGGATGTGAGACGCGTCTGCTGGTAAGACCGGTCTTCAAGTCGTAAACGAAGATGTCACCATGTCCCGCCTGGTGGGCGTTTTCATCTTGCTCGAGATCATACGCCACCCGGCTTCCGTCCGGCGAAAAGACCGCTGTTTTGGGATAGGCGAGCGTGTCCCAGGACTGAAGCACCCTGATCGATCCGTCTGCGACATTGACCAGGACCAGACGGCCTCGGCGGTACCTCTCTTTCATGCGCTCGTCTATCAATGCCTTTTCTCCGGCACTGAAATAGGCCAACAGCGCCTGGCCGTCCGGTGACCAGGCGTAAGGCTTGATCCAATAGGTGTTGGGGTCATGATATAAGATCCGCATGTCATTCCCAGTGCGCCGGATCACACGCAAATCATAGAATTTATCGGCTGCAAGATACCAGGAATAAGCGATCCACTGACCCTCTCCAGAGATGGCCGAACTCTCATGCCAGCCCTCCAAAGTGTCCCAGTCGGTGTTGGACGTCAGCAGCCGGGTGGACTTGTCGCTCAAGTCGCGCAGGCCCAGGTTACCGGCCCCCCAGTCCACATAGGACAGATAGCGCCCATCCAGAGAGATGGTTCCGGCCAGGCTGACGTTCGAAGGGACATCCCAGACATGACGCTGAACCATGCCGGCGGCGTGCTCGTCTGTGCCGGTCGGCCTGAGGGAGAAAACCGTCAGCGTGGCGGCGGTGGCGCTCATCAGCAGGGCGGCGGCCACCACCAAGCCGGCCGCGACCGGTGTGTGATGACGCCGGGCGAACTTGCGCAGGCGATACCATCTGCTGGGCGGACCGGCTGTGATCGGCAGATCGTTGAGGTGACTTTCCACGTCAGCTGCTAATGCCTCGACCGTCTGATACCGACGCTCAGGATCCTTTTCCATGGCTTTCATCACGATCCAGTCCAGGTCCCTGTCGATTGGAGATTTCGGATCACGGATTTCGGATGTGTCCTGGGCCGCTTGCTGCATCAGCCGGATGCTTGGGCGCAAGGGTTCTGTCTCGCGGATGATGCGACAGATTTCAGTATACGACGCATCACGGAGTTGCGTGTCTTGATAGGGGTTTGAACCTGTGAGTAATTGATACAGCAGGACCCCCAGAGAGTAGACATCGGTGCGTGCATCGATCGCGCTGTCACCGAAGGTGGCCTGTTCCGGGCTCATGTATTCCGGCGTACCGAGGATCTGGGCCTCGCGTGTATACAGGGTCCGCTCGGTCAGACGCAGGTTGGTGGCCTTGGCAATGCCGAAGTCGATGACCTTGGGCACGGGTTTACCATCCTGCTCCGTGATCAGAATATTCGAGGGCTTGAT
>JADFHU010000593.1 GCA_022567055.1 Planctomycetota bacterium | reverse complement strand
TCAGTTTTGGATATTCTACGGAGAATAGATCCACCACTTCCCTCAAGGTCTCGATGCTCCCCGCCGCCTGTTCGAGGAGGTAGGCCCGATCAATGGTTTCTTCATGCGGAATCGCCTCGCTCTCTGTCCGGGTTTCTTGTTCGCGCGCCGTTATCCCCTCAACTGCTGCATAGAGGGCTTTGACACGGATGGGTTTAGGAAGGTAACTGTCCATGCCGGCCGCCAGACAGCGCTCGCGATCCCCCTTCATCGCGTGAGCGGTCATGGCGATAATCGGCGTACGGCCGCCTGAGGCCTTCTCATGTGCGCGGATAAGGGCGGTGGCTTCAAATCCATCCATGGCCGGCATTTGCACGTCCATGAGCACGACATCGAATGTTTCCCGCTCAAAGGCGGCAACGGCCTCCTGACCGTTGTTTGCCACCGTGACGTGATGTCCACGCTGTTCCAGAAGGTCTACGGCGACCTTCTGATTTACCAAACCGTCCTCTGCCAGGAGAATCCGCAGAACGGTCGTTTTAGTTGGACGTTCGGGCACGCTGGTCTGTGGCGAGGGTTCGTCCGCGGTCGCCACCCGGAAAACGCTTACAATCGCATCCAACAGATCGGACTGCTTCGCCGGCTTGATCAGACAGTGGTCAATACCGAGCGTCTGGCAGCGCGTGGCGGACTCGGCATCCCAGGCGGAGGACAACATGACGATGGGGGTATCCTTCAGATTGGGGATCCGTCTGATCTGTTCGGCTACCGCGAAGCCGTCCATCTGGGGCATCATCCCATCGAGAATTGCCAGTTGGAAGGGTTGACCGGCCTTTGCGGCTCTGTCCATCTCTGTCAGGGCCGCCCAGCCACTCTCCACGGCGACGGGATTCATCTGCCAATGCTTCAGCATCTCCTCGAGGATCATCCGGTTGGTCTCATTGTCGTCGACAATCAGCACTCGCAGGGCATTCAGACTCACCAGTTCGGTGACGGTGGGTATGGAGAAGTCCTTCTGCAGGGAGAACACCGCCTCGAAATGAAACGTGCTCCCTTTGCCCACTTCACTCTCGACCCACATTCGTCCCTGCATCATCTCGACCAGTTGTGACGAGATCGCCAGCCCCAACCCCGTGCCCCCGTACTGGCGTGACATGGAACTATCCGCCTGGCGAAAGGCCTCAAAGATGACCGACTGCTTTTCCGGCGGCAGGCCCGGCCCCGTATCACGGACGGAAAAATGAAGCTGGGCGGTATCCTGGGTCTGCGACGCCACGGCCACCTCCACCACGACTTCCCCCTCCTCGGTGAACTTCACTGCGTTGCCCACCAAATTGAGGATCACCTGGCAGAGACGTCCCGGATCGCCAATGAGGCCGTCCGGTATCTCCGGCGGAATGCGGTAGGTCAATTCCAGCCCCTTTTCCGCGGCGCGCCCGGCCAGCGTTTGCAGCGTATCGCCCACCGTGTCCCGCAACGCAAAGCCGACCGATTCAAGTTCGAATTTGCCCGCTTCGATTTTGGAAAAATCCAGGATATCGTTGATCAGTCGCAGGAGTGCTTCCGCGGACTGGCCGGCCAGATCCAGATACATGCGCTGCTGGGCCGTCGGTTTCGTGTTCAGCAGTAGATCGATCATGCCAAGGATACCATTCATCGGCGTGCGGATCTCATGGCTCATGGTCGCCAAGAATTCGCTCTTGGCCCGGCTGGCGACCTCGGCAGCTTCCTTGGCCGCCTGCAACTCCTCCTCGGCGTGCTTGTGGTCGGTGATGTCCCTCGATATGCCGCAGGTACCGATCATTTTCCCCTCAGGGCTGCGCAGGGGAATTTTGCTGGTGGAGACCCATGTCACACGCCCGTCCGGCCATGTCGCCTTCTCCTCCTTGTCGAGCAAAGGCTGACCGGACCGCATGATCTCTCGTTCGTCCGCCAGCGCCTGTTGGGCATATTCGCCTGCGAAGTAATCCGCATCCGTCTTCCCCAACGCCTCAGCAGGATCATTCAGCCCTAAACAGCGGGCCAGCATCTTGTTGATGCGAGTGAAGCGGCTACGCGTATCCTTGAAGTAGATGTCATCGGGCAGGTTGTCCATTAGAGAGCTGAGCAGATAACGTTCTTGCTCAAGATCCGCTTCAGCCCGCTTGCGCTCGGTCACATCCCAGAAGATCGCCTGCACACCCACGACCTTACCGTCGGCATCATGCACGGCAGATTTCATCACTTCGACATAGCGGGTTTCCCCATTCTTCTTGTTTTCTTCAACGGCCTCGAGCACTTCGCCGGTATCCATGACCCGCTGGTCATCATCACGGTATTTCTGCGCTAATTCATCCGGATAGAAATCGAAATCCGTCAAACCGATGAGACCCTCTAGCGGTTTTCTGACCAAGTCGCAGAAGGACTGGTTTGCAAAGGTGAATCTGCCCTCGATGTCCTTGCGGAGCACGAAAACCGGTAGGTTTTCCACGAGTGACGAATAGAGGGCCTGGGAGTCTTTCAGGACCTTCTCGGCCAGCTTGCGTTCGGCGACTTCCCGTTTCAGTTCCTCATTGGTCCGGGACAACTCGTCGGTGCGTGCCTCCTCCAGTTGGAAGCTGCGCAGCGCCAAGGCGACGTCTCCGGCAACCTCCTCAAACAGAGTCTGTTCTTCCCGGTCGATGACATGGTCTGCGTCGATGAAGGCGCCGATGACGCCGAACACCTTCTCACCGCGTGCCAGGCGGGCAACCATTGCCTGGCCCCCATGTAGTCTCTGGCCTGGTGGCCAGTCATCGCCGGCCGAACTTAGATCCTCGACGACGATCGCCTCTCTCTGTGACAGTGTCTTGGCAATATGGTGATTGGGCCAGCCGCGTTTGATCCGGGCCACGCAGGTCTGGAGTTCCTCGCCCGGTCCGGCCTCGGCCGTTGCCGTCGGCATGCCCGTGTCATCCAGGAGAAGGATCCAGGTGCCCTGGTAGCCGCTGGCTTCACAGAGTTCGGAGCAGATGCCCGGGAGCAGACGGTCACGGTTCCTCTCCCTGGTGACAAGTTGGTTGACATTCCGGATCGCCTTCAACAGGGCGTTGAGTTGTGGAGCCTCCTCTCCGATCCGTCCGCTCGGGACGACGACCCTTCCTGAATCGGGGTCGGTTTTCCTGGGCTCGTCCTGGGGTCCGTTTAAGTCGGATGCACTGTCACTCATGACCTCATCCCCTAATTCGTTAGTCTTTGCCTCGTCACTGAGGGTGCGCGGCGACGACCCGGGCAGGCAGTGGCGATTGTAGTCCATCCGCCAACGAGCGACAACCTATTGCACTCGCCGGGTCGAGGCGATCGCAAGCAACTTTCTCTGACACGGACCATCCCTTTTTCAGTCATTTCCCCGCGTATCTCACCGGTAGTAACCAGTAATCAGTGGAGAAGTAATCAGTTTTTGGTACAGACAGTCTACTGATTACTGATTACTGATTACTTAAACTGTGGGAACCCTAGATCAGTGGCGTTCATGCCGAAAAGTACACGAATCTGGTATCTACATGCGATAGCCCTGCTCTGGCAATTGCCTTCCTTGATCTACCGGGAATGGGCGGATATAGTCGTCTTCAGTCAATCGGAACCAAAACTTCTATCATGTTTCTGGAGGATCCGTCATGCGTAAAGCAGCACTACTGTTGTTGGGGATAGTTTGGACAAGTACGGCCTGCGGGGTGGACGTACAGGGATTCTTAGGGCGTTGGGCCCTGTATCTCCCTAACGGAGCCGGCTGGTTGGAGGTGCGACAAGAGAAAGGATACCTCGATGCCGATATCCTCTGGTACGGCGGCAGTGTTGTGCCGGTCTCGGCGGTCTATTTGGAGGGCGACGCCCTCGTGGTCGAACAGGGACGTCGGCAAGTACGGCGGCGAGGTACCGACGGTAAACCCACACGCAGCCACACATTGGTTCGGCGCATCAACCTGAAAAAGAAGGGTGAAAAGCAACTGGTCGCGAGAGCGGTCACCCCCAATCGCGATGGTCTGGGTGTTCAGGTGACCGAATTCACCGCCAAGAAAACGCCGCCGCTACCAACAGCCCCTAATCTGGCCCATCAGAAGTAT
>JADFHU010000042.1 GCA_022567055.1 Planctomycetota bacterium | reverse complement strand
CAATTAATGAGATCAAAAAAGCAAACCACATTGCTGACATAGGTAGCAGGGAAAGCTGTGTTGTCCTTAAAAATCATATTGGTCCTGATTTAGAGAGATATAGTTTTGCCAAGTTTGCTGAGTTTGTTAATTCGCGAGGGAGAGATGAACTCAACAATAGTCTAAAATCCTTTAATGAAGACATAGTCTTTGTATTCTCAGTGATAGCAAAGCAATATTTCCCCCAAGCAATGGCGGTTATTCAGTTCACAGAGAATAACGAAGGATTCGATAAGCTTTTCAGTTTTCTTAATGAAGTAATATCCCCTTCAGAAAAGACACTTGAAAGGATGCGAGAAAAGCAAAAGCAACTTAATGAAATGACTAGAAAATTCACGCAGACTAAAAATCCAGATAAGCGGACAGCCGGGGGTCTTTAGTCCCCGGCCCCTACACCACCCGGCGTGCGGGTCCGCACCGGGCGGTTCCCAGAACAAGTCGACCCGTAGGCGAACAATCAGGAGCCACTCAGTGATCACTCCTGTGGAGAAAGGCCAGTCAATGACGCGCCATGAAACACTCATCCGGTCGGATTCAATGTGTCATACGAGCACATGGGGACGCAATTCCCGTTCCAAAGTTGGTCCTTCGTTGAATGGTGGCAACTACTATGACCTTCCGCCTTCGCATAAAGCTATGGCGGGACAGGCGGCTGACTTTTGTCCAATTATCCCGTGCGTTACCACACAGGACGCTGCCGAGAATCCGGGCCGCCCCGTTGGGCAGATCTCCCCGGATAAGAGCATGAACTGTCACTATACAACCACACCATAAGTTCACGCCCATGCCGGGCGTACACGCCTGCGTGAGTGGACGCGGTAAACCGCCCACTCGCGCAGGGCGTTGAACTGAGCCGGATGATCAGCGAATTCACACATAAGATACCTAAAGAACTTCAGCCTAGATCTGGAAAGGTGTTCTATTCCGGGAGGAAAGCCTTTATGCAAAAAGCTCCTCTCTATTTGTTAGGTGTCAATCCTGGCGGGGACCCGGTAATTGTGTCCGAAGAGACAATCGATTCCCACACGAATCGGGTGCTGAACGATTTTCCGGAGGATTGGTCTGCTTACAGAGACGAATCTTGGGCCGGCGCCGTACCTGGAACTCGGGGGATGCAGCCCCGAGTGCTGCATCTACTGAAGACATTAAAACTTTCACCGGGAGAGGTTCCTTCCAGCAACATTGTCTTTGTACGGTCTCGCAGAGAAGATCAGTTAAAAGGAGATATGGCTGCACTTGCCGAAACGTGCTGGCCCTTTCATGGACGCGTCATTGATCAACTTAGACCAAAGGTAGTGCTTTGTTTTGGGAAAACGTCGGGTAGGTTTGTGTGCAAGAAACTCGAAGCATCAAAACAAATTGACCAGTTCGTCGAAACCAACAATAGAAGATGGAGGAGCCGAACGTTTGCGAGCGCCAGAGGGAAGATCGTAATTGTAGCGACACATCCAAGTATCGCGAATTGGACAGCGTCCGATACCGTTCCCAATGATTTGGTCAGGAGGGCGTTGCTGAAATAGGGCCATTTAGGGCATCAGAATAACAATTAGAGGCCAATGCGCATACCGTATTCTCACTACCCGTGCAGACTGCATGGCGTCGACCTCACCAATTTCGTTCCTAAGAGCCCCTAACAAAAGCATGACATGCCCGCCGATCCCTCGAAACCTCTGAGTCCTACGCCCGTGGACAAGCCAGCCTGGGTGAAGAAGCTCGCTTCGAGAGCACAGCCGGCGCAGACCACCTGAGGTCCTGCAAAGGACCGACCTACGTCAGCAGGTCAGCGTAGGACGTACTCCAGCATCGCAGGAATCGCTAGAGCGAACGGCAGCTTCCTATAGACGTCTTCATGCTTCGCGTCCCTTCGTGATCTTCGGTGGTAATTCAAGTCCCAATTCAGGCAAGGTTTGAACCCTCCACGTCCTCTGCGATCCTTGCGAGAGAAAAAGTCCATGCATTTAGCCGAAGTCCGGCGGAGCTGCGGCAGTTTTCACCCCAACGCAAAATCTGCCAGAGAATCCGGCAATTTTAAGGTCTTGCTAAAACTTGCCAGAGAGCGGTTTAACCCGCCTGACTGCTACCCATCTCTCCCGGAAGGACCGATTCGAAATGAACATGGGGGGAGACTTTTTCCGTATTTCAGGTATTCTAAATGCCTGTGCCCCAAGCCAGGGCCTCAGACAGACGCAATCCCCGTAGCGTCAATGGGGATGGAATGTTGAACCAAAGGAGTCGACAACATGAAAGGTAAGCGTTTCCCTGCCCTCATCATCCTAGGGACTCTCCTGGCGCCAGGCGGTCTAGCCGCCCAGGAGAAGATCCTACCCAACCCCATCCATCAACACAGACTGGCCAACGGGCTGAACGTGGTCACCGTGCCCTTCAACAGCCCCGGTCTGGCGGCCTTCTACATCGTGGTGCGCGTGGGGGCTCGCAATGAGGTGGAGAAGGGCGTCACCGGTTTCGCCCACTTCTTCGAGCACATGATGTTTCGCGGCACCGAACGCTTCCCCAAGGAGAAGTACAGTGCCCTGCTGAAATCGACCGGCGCGGCGGCCAATGCCAACACCAGCAAGGATCGCACGGTCTACCACGTCACCGGCAACGCCGAAAAACTGGAGACGCTCTTCGATCTCGAGGCGGACCGCTTCCAGCACCTGAAGTACTCCAAGCACGATTTCAAGGCCGAGGCCGGTGCGGTCAAGGGAGAGTACACCAAAAACTACGCCAGCCCCTATGCCCGGCTCCATGAAAAAACCCAAGAGACCGCCTTCGACGTCCACACCTACGAACATACCACCATGGGCTTCTTCAAAGACATCGTGGACATGCCCAATCAATATGACTACTCGCTCACCTTCTTTCGTCGTTTCTATCGACCCGAATACTGTACGGTCGTCGTCGTGGGCGATGTCACGCCCGCTAGAGTGAACGACTTGGCACAGCGTTACTTCGGCGACTGGGAAAGGGGCAGTTTCAAATCCAAGGTCACGAGCGAACCGCTTCAGACCGAGACCCGCTACGTGCACCTGCAGAGCGCTGAGGTCCCGCCCCACCTCAGTTTACACTACAAGGGTCCGGCCTTCGACGATAGGGCTATCGACATGCCGGCCCTGGATATCCTTTCGTCGATCCTCTTTTCCGAGACCTCCGATCTCTATAAGAAACTCGTGCTGAAGGAGCGGCGCGTCCGCCATTTGAGTGGCGGGGCCACCGACTCTCGGGATCCCTATCTATTCAGTATAGATGCCTCCCTGGTGGACAAGGCCGATAGCCAAGCCGTCAAGGATGAGATCGTTGCGGCCATTGAAGCCGTCAAGACCAAGGGCGTCGACCGGACCGTTCTGGAGCGGACCCAGTCGCACCTCAAGTACAGTTTCGCCATGCATATTGATACCCCCGATCGCATCGCCAACTCCCTCAGCCACTACATCATGCTCACCGGCGATCCGGAATCCCTGAACCGGCTCTATGCCCAGTACGACAAAGTGACAGTCGACGATGTGAAGGCCGTTGCCCGTCAATATTTTCTGCCCACGGCCCTGACAATCGCGACGATCACGGGCGACGAAAAAGGAGGTGTCCAATGAAACCTGCACGCCAAATCGCATTCTGCCTCCTGCTTCTCTGTGTCGCTAGCGCTTCGGCTCAGGCGTTGGTGGAGTTGCCGGTCCCCGAGTCGAACAAATGGGTCGTCAAGGTGATGTTCCGAAATGGCGCCATGACCGATCCGGCGGGCAAGGAGGGCTTGACCTTCACCACCGCCTCGCTGATGGCACAGGGAGGCGCCGGGGGAAGATCCTACGGCGAGATCCAGGACCTGCTCTATCCCTGGGCCGCCACCTACGGCGCGAAGGTGGACAAGGAGGTGACGGTGTTCACCTTCCAGGTGCCCAAGGCATTCGCCAAGCCCTTCTATCCTATCCTGCGTGACGTGATCCTCAAGCCGGCCTTCGACGCCAACGACTTCGAGCGGATCAAGATCAACCAACAGAATTACGTCGATCAGGTCATCCGCGCGTCGTCGGATGAGATCTACAGCAAGCGGGCCCTGGAAGACCTGCTCTTTCGCGGGACCAACTATCAGCACATGAAACAGGGCACCTCCGACGGCGTCAAATCGATCACCCTGGACGATGTCAAGGCCCACTATCGGCACTTCTTCACGCGCCACAATGTCACCGTGGGCATCGCGGGCGGCTACGCCCCGGCCACTGCGCAGCGGCTCGGGCGTGATATGGCCACTCTGTCGGACGTACGACCCGCCCTGCCCGCCCCGGGCCCGGCCAATAAGCCCAAGGGTATCGAGGTCGAGATCATCGCCAAGGAGGGTGCCTTCGGCTCGGCGATTTTTACCGGGGCGCCCCTGAGCATCACGCGTGCCCAGGACGAATTTGCGGCGCTGATGGTGGCCAACTCGTGGATGGGAGAACACCGAAAGTCCTATTCACGCCTCTATCAAAAGATCCGTCAGACCCGCTCGATGAACTATGGGGACTACTCCTATATCGAGTGGTACGACAGTGGCGGCTCCTTTCAGTTGCCTCCCTCGGGCGTGCCGAGACAGTCCAATTACTTTTCCATTTGGATCCGCCCCGTGCAAATCGCCAAGCAGCTCAGGGATCAGTATGCCGAGCTGGCCGACATCAAGATTGGCCATGCCCACTTCGCCCTGCGCATGGCCCTCCGCGAGTTCGATCTGCTCATCGAGCAGGGCATGACGCCGGACGCCTTTGCAGAGACACGCACCTTCCTGCGCAGCTACATCAAGCTATACGCCCAGTCCCTCGATGCACAACTCGGCTGGCGCATGGATTCGCTATTCTACGGCCGCCAAGACTGGCTCTCAGAACTGGACGCACTGCTGGAAAAAGTCACGCTCGAAGAGGTGAACCGAGCCCTTCGCAGCCACTGGCAGACCGAGAACATGGCGGTGGTGATTGTCACGGATGCCAGTGAGGCCGACGCCTTAGCCGAAAGCTTACGATCAAACGCCGACTCACCCATGGCCTATTCAGATCAAATGAAATCCGGCCTGCCGGAGGCGGTGTTGGTGGAAGATCGAGAGGTCGCCACCTACCAGCTCAACGTCAAGTCAGTGCGCGTCGTCAAGTCGGAAGAGACTTTCGGGGCTGGTCGGGGTGAATGAAGTAATCCCTCTGGGAGCTGACAATGGATACGGAATGCTTCACGACCCTGATTCAATCGACCGACCTCCAGCGAATTCTCGATCGGGACTCGACGATTGTCATTGATGTTCGTTTCTCGCTGGCCGATCCCGCTGAGGGGTCTGCGCTTTATGCCACCGGACACATCCCCGGGGCAAGCTATCTGCACTTGGACAACGATCTGTCCGGCGACGTCACCCCGTCAACCGGCCGACATCCGCTCCCAGATGTCGAGGCGTTCGCCGACACCTTGCGCAGATGCGGGATCGATAGACATGCGCAGATCGTGGCCTATGACCAAGGCTCGGGCGCATTTGCCGGACGCCTGTGGTGGCTCTGCAAATGGCTGGGACATGAGCAGGTCGCGGTGCTGGATGGAGGAATCTCCGCGTGGCAAGGCCAGGGATTTGCCACCGACCAAGCTGTGCCTTTTCCGAATCGCGGAGACTTTCAATCCCATCTTCGTGACGAACTACAAGTCACTGCCACTGAACTGGAGCAGGCGATGATAAGCGGCGACATCGTGCTGTTCGATGCCCGTGCACCCGAGCGATTCCGAGGCGAGGTAGAGCCCATCGACAAGGTGGCCGGGCACATCCCTGGCGCCCAAAACCTACCCTTCATGGAGAACCTCGCCGACGAAGGGACCTTCCTGCCTGCGGAAAGGCTGGCCGAGCGTCATGCTTCAGGCGGAGAGATCGTCCACATGTGTGGCTCGGGAGTGACGGCTTGCCACAACATCTTGGCGACTGTCCTCGCCGGCCACACGATGCCCAAACTCTACGCGGGGTCCTGGAGTGAATGGATCACCGACCCCACGCGTGCCATCGCGACGGGAGACTAAGCTGTGTCAGAAAACCCCGTCGTCGGCCCGAGAGCGAGCCATTTTTCTTGAATAGTTTTGTCTGCTGCTGCCGCAGCTACTGTCGGATCAAGGCAGCCGCAGTTGTCCGCCTGGCAAAGACGGCGACCTGTCCTCCGTAGCTTCAGCGAAGGCGCAAGCAGGCGATGTTGGTTCTATCGTCGATGCAGCCAGGCGGACAACCCTGTTGCCTTCGCGCAGCCCTTGCCGCGATAGCAGCGTCGAACAGCTAAGAAAAAGAGCCGCTCGAAGATCGGGTTCTCAGACAGAGTCTAATAGAGGGCCCTGGCAATTGCGGCGGGACACAACAGCAATCACTGTAGGCCAAAACTTTCATAGACGTCCTGCATTGACCAGGGCTAGCAGTACCCCCTCAACAACACCCGCCATCCGTTGGTAGTCCAAGGTCTCAGGCCGGTCACGAGCAGTGTGATAGTTCGGATTGCGTGCCCAGGCCGTGTCGGTCACCATGACGGCGCGATAGCCCTGTCGCCAGTAGTTCAGATGATCGGAGTTTTCAATCGGCATTGTGACACTCTGAACGGGAAGCCCGCCTTCTCTCTTGAAGCCCCTCTTAAGCCAGCGAATCAGCTTGCGATCCTCCCAGCGGCCAATGACGGCAATGAAGTTTCCTTTCTCAGGGTAGAGCCATTTCAGGATCTCGTCGGGATAGTGCTGGACGTCTGAGTAGTATCCGATCATCTCAAGACAGATCATGCCCTTGATCTCAATCCCCCTCGCTCGCAAAGATTGGGCATGAACGGCACTGCCCATACGGTCCGTATCGTAAAAGGGAGGCTCCTCGGTGGAAAAGGCCGCGAGTTGTACGGGGTGGTCGAGGTGGGCCAGCCCCAGCAGGCGTGCCAACTCCAGGAGCCCTGCCACGCCGCTGGCATTGTCGTCCGCTCCGGGCCATTCTCTGTAGGCATCATAATGCGCTCCCACGACGATAAGGGCGCCGGCCTCTGGGCCAAAGGTTGCGATGACATTTCGATATTTCCGCTCCCTTGCCACATAGACCTGCTCCACGACCCGCCCGCCCGCCTGCAGAAAGAGTTCCTTGATGTACTCTGCGCTGCGATCGAGATTCTCAACATGGAGGTAGTCGCGGGGAGAGTAGTCTTGCGCGAGGCGCAACACATGCATCTGCAGCCGGTTGGGATCGGCAGTCAAAGTCGTCGTCACCGGAAGCCCTCCCAAAGTGGGCAACTTGAGATAGCCGACGGCACTGCCTATGAGCGCCCCGATGCCAAGGACCAAGGTCAACAACCCGATGGCCAGGATCTTCAGGACTCGCTTCTTCAATGGATTCGGCATGGCAGTTTCGCTTCTTAGAACTGGATTCACACCTACCTGCAGAACCCTCAATTCTCGCAAACCAACCCTCTGCACGTTACCGAGGTCGGGATGTGCTGTCTAGCCCCTAGCTGAAAAGGCGAAGCTCGATTTGCCCGTCCCAATCACGGGTCCGGCTTTGATCTGCGGTCGCTTTGGGAGTATAATGCCTGACGATGAATGATCTCGTTTTGTTCACAATTTGTTGGATAGGAGTCACGCCATGAAAACAATTTCTGCAGTTCTTCTTGTCTTCATCGTCTCAGCGCCGGCATCTGCAGCCGGAGAGGCAGTCCGCTACGAAGTCAGCGGGCATCCCTATGAGGGCTACTATGTCAGTCCCGCCGCCAAGGCCCCCCTGGTCTTGCTGCTACACGATTGGGACGGCCTGACAGACTACGAGGTGAAGCGGGCGGAGATGCTTGCCAAGATGGGCTATGCGGTGTTTGCCGCTGACCTCTTCGGGGCAGGCATCCGGCCGACGGAGGTTCGGGACCGACGCCAACACACCGGAGAACTGTACCAAGACCGCGAAAAGATGAGGGCGTTGATCCGAGGCGCACTCGACACTGCGAAATCGAAGGGCGCCAATGTCGGCAATGCCGTGGTCATGGGATACTGCTTCGGCGGGGCCGCCGTACTCGAGTTTGCCCGCGCGGGCGCCGATATGAAGGGCTTTGTCACCTTTCACGGAGGACTCGCGACGCCGGAGGGACAGGACTATTCCAAGACCAAGGGCAAGGTCCTGATCATGCATGGCACGGCCGATACCGCCATCACCATGGACATGTTTGCAACGTTGGCAGCAGAACTGGAGACACATGGCGTCTCCCACGAGATGGTTTGCTACGGCGGCGCACCGCATGCCTTCACGGTGTACGGGTCGAGTCGCTATCGCAAGGAGGCTGACGAAAAATCCTGGATGCGCTTCGTGACCTTCCTCAACGAGGTGTGTCGCTGATCGCTTGGCTCTCCCGCGAAAAACTGGGTAAGTCCGCCCCCAATGAACGGTCTAAACGCCAAGGAAAGACTATGAAACACTTAGCAATGTTTACGGTTCTTATGCTCGCAGTGGCCGGATGCTCGTCGGATGAGCCGACCGAGAGTTCCCCACCCTCGACCTCTCAGGAAGCGGCGCAAGCGCCACAGTTCATCATCGACGTGCGGTCTGCCGCCGAGTTCGACACCGGCCACATCGAGGGCGCCGTCAACATACCTCACAACGAGATCGGCACTCGCATTGCAGAGGTCACCGAGGACAAAGACCAGGCGATTGTCCTCTATTGCCAAAGTGGTGGGCGCGCAGGGTTCGCGTTAAGGGCGCTCCAGGAACTGGGGTATACCCAGGTCGAAAACGCCGGTGGCTATCGATCGCTCAAGGAGAAGCTGGGGCAGTAGTGGCGTTCCGCGACAAAGTGCTGAGGGTAAGCGGCCTCTCGCGGAGTGCGCTGAGAACGTAGCGATTTAGTGGGTTTTTCTCTGCGACCTCTGCGAGCGATATGCCTTTCTTTTTAAAGCGAATGTCGAATGTCGAACAAGGAACATCGAAATCAGAAGTAAAAGGCAATGCCTGTTCCCATCTGGATTTAAAATACTTCACCCTTGGAGATCCCTTGTTCGATAGTCTGCGGTTCGTTTTGGGGCCGCAGCCCGATGCCCGCGTTACGCACAGCCCCAATGATTGAGAGACTGTGGGGAAACCAGTTGGAAGAGCTGGACAGAGGAGATGATCGATGCATTCCGGAAAAACGATCCCGTGAACAGTGCGTTCGCATATTTCTTGTATGCCCAGGGTCGGTGCCCTGCCTATGAGTAAATGGACATGTGATGTACAGTGAACCTCACGCAAGTGGAAAGGACCGAGAGATGAACAAGACGCCCAAACGCTTACCGCTCAACCTGTTGCTGCTATTCGTAGCCATTCCGACTATGACTCTGGCGAGTCAATCGAGGTCACGATCAGCGACGCCGCCAAGCGATCCCCACCAAGGCACCACCCTCCTGATAAAGGCCTTTGTCGTCCGCGTCAACCTACAGAGTTTGTATGCACTGGGCGCGAGCCCTTTAGATTTGGGGGATCAACCAGTTTCGGTCGCGCATCTACAGACCTGCCTGAAAGAACCGTCGGATGCCCTGGTCATCGCCGGCAAGCGGGTCGCAGTGGGCCGTCGATCTAGGGGCACATCCTCTAGCAAGACGACGATCTATCTGAGTCAATCCCCAGACTCCACCAACCGACGCTTCAATCCCTATAGCGCAGGCATCGATTTTTCCGCATCCGCAAGTCTTCTTCCCAATAGGCGAGTTTCTCTGGAGTACTCCTGGGACTCTTCGTCGTTCCAGAAGGTGGAGGATGAGCCAAATCAGCCACCCTCAACCAGTGCTAGGAGTTGGAACGGAAGCATTCATCTCGATCTCGACACACCTCAGATTGTGGGCTCTGTTCAAGACGAAACAACTGGGATCTTTCTCGTCCTATCTGCGCACATTCAGTCATCGAGCCCTCCACAGGATGCACCATCGAATGGGCAGTGACGAAACTGTCTCCAGCCCAACCACGTGGCCGCTACTTTCAACACCATGGGGATCGGCAAGAAATGAATTGGACAACTTGGGGTCCAGGTTATTTATTGCCGATCCCATAGTTGTCGCACATAATCATCGTAGTCCGTCTGACACTCCAGGGTCAATCCGGACTCGGCACAGTAGGTATAAACCCGCGGTAGGCAGATGCCGTTGAACATGTGCGCCTTGACCAGGGAATAGGCCCCCACCTGGGCGAAAAGGATGCGCTGCCCAATTCGCAGGGGTTTGGCAAAGGTGTAGCCGCCGAAAAGATCCCCCGCCAGGCAGGAAGAACCCGCCAAAAGATACTCATGTCCCTCGCCCTGGATGGCGTCGATAACCTCGGTCATCAATTCAAATTCAAAGACCTCGGGCAAATGATTGACCGTCGTGTCGAGGATGGCGATCGACCGGCCGTCCCGCACCAGCAGATCCACGACGGTGGACACCATATGGCCACAGTCGTTGACGATGCCGGCGCCGGGCTCGATGAAGACCTCGACTTGGCGGCCTTTTCCCAGGATCTCCATGCATTCACGCAGGCGGTCAATGGCCTCGGGGTCGTCGAAGAGATAGCCGCCTCCCAGGTTGATCCAAGCGACTTGATCCAACACATGTCCAAGTCGGCGGTCCAGTCGCCGCACCGTTTCCCGCAGCTGTCCGAAGTCACTGGAATCGCAGTTGGAGTGGATGTGTAGGCCCGTGACACGGTCGGGCAGCTTCCGGCCCGGGGAAAACGACGCCTCCAACTCGTCCGGGAGAATGCCAAGCTTGGAGTGTTTGCAGCAGGGATCATAGCGGTCATCTGAAACGAGAGAGTATTCCGGATTGACACGCAGCCCATACTGTGCCTGGGGGGCCTCATGGTGCTCCGCCAAGCGGTGTTGACCGAGAGAATTGAAGGAGAGATAGTCACAGGTCGTCACCAATTCGTCGATATCAGCAGGCCGAAGGCCCGGGGCGGTACAGTGTATGCTCTGCGTCGACCGCACGATCTCGCGTGTCCAGCGCGCCTCGAAGGGAGAGCTACAGGAAAACCCTTCCACCACCGGCAGGATGCGCCGCATAACGGCCCGGTGGGCACAGGCCTTGACGGAGTAGAGCAGTCGGCAGCCGGCGCCCTGAGTCACCTGCCGGGCCCTGCCAGCCGAGTCGTCCAGCAAATCCAGATCGAAGACAAAGGCGGGTGTGGTCAGGTCTGCGGCCGTCTCCATCGCTAGAACTGATGATCGCTTCATTGTCACACACCTTCAACAGAGGGCTGGGAAAAAACGCCATTGTGGGTCAAGGCGCAAACGACCTGGGTTGATACCACGGAATCGTGATATTGGCAAGACTCTGCATCGCGTCAGGCGCCACCTGATGCCATCTGTTTTGTCAAATTCAAGGACAACTCCTTGATGAAGGATTATTGTTCGGCTATAACCGTCTCGCCTCCTTATGAAGAGAGTGTACCGTTAACATGATGAACAAGACGGCTGACAAATAAAAACCGAGGATGCGCCGCGAATGGTTCTTGTGCTGCCACGCTTGAAACATTAGTCCAAATGGAGAAGAACGGATATGGGTTTGATGGGTGAGGCACTAGCATCTCAGTTAGAGAAGATCGGCAAGATGAAGGCCCTGCGGGAGCAGATTCAAAGCTGTCGTGGCGTTGGCGTCGATCCCCAGGGTATAAAGACGACTCAAGAGTTGATCGACCAAGGCTTAGACCCGCTTCATGCTGCTTATGTCTCTGTGCAGCATCTGATATCCACATTTTCAGAACAGGTCTCTGCATTACCGCAGTTTAAGGCATACTACGACATCGTAGCGTTCGCCGAAGAGGAGTACATGCCCAGTGGCCCTCCCATGAGCCCTCTGACGGGGAGTTATTTTACGTGTTGGGCGTTTTTCGATGTACGCTTTGGTCCGGATCAAGAGACCATTGGCACATGCCTGTTGGATGCGGCGACCGCACTGAATCTTTCTCCTGACGTTGAAACGATTCTGGAATCAATGCAAAATTCTCGATTGGGAGTTTATGAGCACCTGGGTCTTCACGCAGGAAGGGTTCTACTTGAGGACATCGTGACCAAGGACAAATTCACGTGTTACGTGCCTGCCGGTTATTGGGGAGAAAAGGGTCAATGCTGGATTGTCCGGTTACTGCCATCCATTCAGGATCTGTTCGACTACAGCCTCGTTTTCAACACACCTTACGTGTGGCAAGGCTCCTCCACGCATGACTGGGAAGCTTTTTTCAAGCGAACACTCCTGGGAACAAATGAGGGGAACGCATCTTACCCTCATTTCATGAAATATGGAACCGATGTCCATTATTGGAGCGAATACATCTTTCAAGCCTACCATCACCACCAAAAGGACGCTATTTTTCTGAAAGGGCTTCCTGATGTCCGGGATAGTCTACCCCATGGAAGCGCCCGTAAACCAGTGCCAATCCAGTCGATTCAGAGAAATCGAAACAGACAGCTGAAGGCGAAGAAGAACAAGCGTGCACGATGACATGGGAGAAGCTTTGCCAAGGACTTTCTTCAACTTGGACTAAGACTGGTTTCGCCGCAACTCATGGTATGGTGGCAGGCTCCCGAATTTTCAACGCTCGCTTACCACGTCACAATGACATGACCGGGCATCGAAAGGTCTCTAGAACATATCTAAGCCATTACATAGAAACGATTTACTTCTAATAAAAGCTGTCCCGGTCGGTTCCTGTTTTTGACCGGTTTTCTGCTACAATTCCCCAGTTCTCGACAAATCGCCTGACACGCCGCATTCCCATGACGATTATACCAACAGAAATGTTGCCAACGTAATCGTTGGAAACAGTTTCGTTGGCATAGATACAGGGTTGAGAAAGGACAGGAAAATGACTCATCGCCGGCTCAAGATGGGCCGAGGCAAGGTGGTCACGGGAGCCTCTTTCTGGAACCGAGAGGCGGAAATGCGGCTCTTCATCGAGCGACTGGATGAGGGGGCACACCAGCTTCTCGTTGCCCAGCGGCGGATGGGCAAGACCAGCCTCATGGCCGAGGTCGCAAACAGACTCAAAGACCGCTATGTTTGCCTCTTTGCGGATCTACAGAAGTGTTGCAGCGAACCCGACGCGGTCGTCGAGCTGAGCCTCCAGGTCCATTCCCACGCGAGCCTCTGGGAAAAGGCCAAACGAGTCTTCGGCAACGTCATGGACAAAGTGGAGAGTGTGTACCGACAGAACATGCTCGGCGTGCGGGGGCACCTCGAACTGGTGCACTACGAAGAGCGGCTCGAACAAGTCCTGGACAGAGAGACCTGTGCGTTCTCGCTCGACATGCTGACGGAGGCCGCCGTGACGGGACGACTGTCCGGCGAGGCCCTGATTGCCTTTCGGAAAGAGTACACCGTGGAAGGACGCGACGCGAACGACGTGCAAAAAGACATTCTTTGGGTGCTTGAGCACGATGGCTATCTCAAGAAGGGACGCGACGGCTACGTCTTCGTATCGAAGCTACTGCGAGACTGGTGGAAGAACAGGCACGAGCATTTCTATACGCCGGTACGGGAGCGGGGAGAGCGGAGATGAATCGACGACCCATGAAGTACAATCCCGCCTTCCTTTCCGGTGACGAATTGGTGGAGACCTTTGTGGTCCGGCAGGCGGAACTCGGCCTGATTGTTCAAGTCCTGCGGGAGAATAAGGACGACGCCAACCAACACCTGCTAGTGATCGGCCCGCGGGAAATCGGCAAGACGACGCTGGTGCTCAGGGCCATGGAAGAGGTCCGCCGGCAGACCGACCTGAGCCAAGCGTGGTATCCCCTGGTCTTTTCCGAGGAGAGCTACATCGTCATGAATGCCGGCGAGTTCTGGCTGGAGGCCATCTTTCATCTGGGACAGCAGACGGATGAGGCGCGGTGGAAAAAGGCATACGAAGAACTGCAGCGAGAGAAAGATCAGACCCGCCTGCGCGAACGGGCCTTGGCGCAACTCATGGACTTTGCCGATTCAGAGGGCAAGAGAGTGTTGCTGGTCGTCGAGAATCTCAACATGCTGCTGGGTCAGCAGATGAACGACGACGAGGGCTGGGTGCTGAGACATACGCTCCTGCACGAGTCGCGGATCATGCTGCTGGCCACCGCCACCAGCCGCTTCGAGCAGATCGATCATACGGGTAAGCCCATGTTCGAGTTGTTCCGGACGGTCGAGCTGGAACCCTTGAACGAAGAGGAATGCCGCAGGATGTGGACCTCCATCGGCGGTGCCGAGCCAAGCGACGGGCGCATCCGCCCCATTCGCATATTGACCGGAGGCAATCCTCGACTCGTGTCCGTCATCTCCTCCTTCGGCGCACGCATGTCCTTCAAGGAACTGATGGACGATCTAACGCAATTGGTGGACGAGCACACGGAGTACTTCAAGAGCCATCTGGACAACCTGCCCGCGACAGAACGAAAGGTGTACCTGGCCCTGGTCGAAGTGTGGGCCCCCGCCACTGCCCGAGAAGTCGCGGAAAGTGCGAGGCTCGACGTCAGCAAGGTCAGTTCGCTCCTACGCCGTCTCGGGGAACGGGGCGCCGTTGTCGAAGTGGAGGGACAAGGGCCGCGTAGGAAACTGTACCAGGTCGCCGAGCGTCTCTACAACATCTACTACTTAATGCGCCGACACGGCGCCCCTTCGCAACGCGTCAAGGCCGTCGTCAACTTCATGCTCGCCTTCTATGGGGAAAAAGAACTTGTTACGACGGTCCGCCGCATCGCGCAGGAGGCCTGCGATCTTGGAGAAAGCGCCAGGTCCGATCACTACGCGCTGTTTGAACAGATTCTAAAATGCGGACCGAGTGACACCCTTCGCAATCAAATCTTGCG
This sequence comes from Planctomycetota bacterium, assembly GCA_022567055.1. Classification (GTDB taxonomy): domain Bacteria; phylum Planctomycetota; class Phycisphaerae; order Sedimentisphaerales; family Anaerobacaceae; genus JAIPFM01. Next base: position 73 of record JADFHU010000042.1, on the reverse strand, counting down.
AGAGACTCCTTCGGACTTTCTCACCGCACCGGATGCGCCCGTTTCGCTCAGAGGTGTACCGGCCGTGAAGCAC
>JADFHU010000592.1 GCA_022567055.1 Planctomycetota bacterium | reverse complement strand
TGTAGCGTGACAGATGTCCCAGACAGAGGTGGTCGCGTCGACCAACCCTCCTTCCAGCTTAGGGACCATTTTTCATTCTACCACAGACCCGGAGGTGTGCCAAACTGGGGCGAAGAAAAAAAGCCAGTGGCGAATCGGCCTGTCCAGGGGGCCGAGGCAATCGTATCCTACCTCACACGGACGTGAACAGCCCTTTTTTCTACCCCTTCCCGGGTTTCCGCAATGCCGGAACCAGTAATCAGTGAGGAAGTGATCAGTATTCAGCCCAGACCGATTACTGATCACTGAAGGGTAGGAATCTTCGGTAAATGGGGTTTCTGCCCCAAAGCACATGAAGTTGGCATTAGGCCCTGTTGGAAAACTCCATCGTCGGCCCGAGAGCGAGCAATTTTTTCGCCTGGCAAAGACGGCGAAGCAGGCGATGTTGGTTTTATCGTCGATACAGCCGGATGCAGCCAGGTGGACAACAGCGGCTGCCTTGATCCGACAGTTGCTGCGACAGCAGCAGATAAAACGATTCAAGAAAAAGGGCCGCTCGAAGCCAGATCGGGTTTCCCGACAGAGCCTAATACTCGAAGGATTGACTCATGAAGCTAAAACTGCACGCCCACCATGCCATTGGCCCCATCGTTTGCCTCCTCCTGACGCCCTGGCGCCTCCCCGCCGCCGCCGTCCATGTCCGCTTGATCGATACCGAGACGGGCCGCGTCACCCCCGCCATGGTCTGCATTAGCGGTTCAGATAACCAGGTCCGCCTGCCCCCTGACGGTCGAGTGCTCACCAAACCCTCAACCACGCGCGAGTTTTACTCCGGGGTTGAGTTCGACCCCGACCCCGACTGGATCGGGCCTGTCCGCAAGATGCAGGGCATTGGCGATAACAACGACCGAAGCTACGTCTACGAACGACTTCCCTCCATCCCCTACTGGAAGGAACCGGTCATGTACCAGACCTCCGGCGACTTCACCATCCAACTCCCTGCCGGTGAATGGCGCATCGCCGTGGATCGGGGTCTCGAGTACATCCCCGTCGTTCAAGCGTTCAAGGTAACCGATGAAGCGTCTCTCCTGCTCGCGATCGACCTGAAGCGCTGGATCAACCTCCCGCAAGAGGGCTGGTGGTCCGGAGATGTGCACGTTCATCATCCTACCCTCCACGACCGTCATCGCCAGTTTCTCCTCAGCTATGCACGGGCCTGCGATCTTCACCTCGTCAATGTCCTCGAAATGGGCCACCACCAGGGCACCGAATTCAAACAGGAGGGCTTCGGCGAAGAGTTTCGCGTGCATGACGGTGACTACTGGCTGGTCTCGGGACAGGAGGAGCCGCGTAGCACCTTCGGCCACATCATCGGCCTCAATACCACCGGCTTGGTTCGCGATGTCGACACCTACGATTTCTACGACCTCGCCTTCAAGAAAATCCATCAGCAAAGAGGCGCCCTGGTCGGCTTCGCTCATTTTTCCTGGAACGGTTGTGACCTGCCCCGCGGATTTCCCTGGTACGTCACCACGGGTGAACTCGACTTCATCGAACTCCTGCAGTTCAGCAAGATCAACGCCATCGATTACTACGATTACCTCAACCTCGGCTTCAAGCTCACCGCCGCCGCCGGGAGCGACACGCCCTGGGGCTCTACCATCGGCGAGGTCAGAACCTACGTGCATACCAGCCCCAACCTCGACGTCAACGCCTGGTTCGAGAACCTCAAGAAAGGCCACACGTTCGTCAGCAACGGCCCGGTTCTCGAGTTCACGGTGGACAACGAACTCCCCGGCACGGAGCTTTCCAGAAACGCCGGAGACAGAGTCTTTATCAAGGCACGGGTCCTGAGTCACCCGATGATCGGCATCCCCAAAGCCCTGACCCTGGTTGGCAACGAAGGGGTCCTCAAGGAAATCGCCAATCCCAAGAAAGCATCGTCCATCACCATCGAGTTGGAACGAAAGATTGACCAGAGCCAGTGGCTGGTCCTGAGCACCGTCTGTAACAACAACGCCCTCGCCCACACCACACCGGTCTACGTGAAAGTCGGTGGGCGACCGACCTGGTGCCCTGACCGCGGCCCAGCCGTGATCCGCAAACAACTGGATGCCATTGCCCGCATCTCCAACGAATTCACCCCCGCCGAGAATGATCGTGCCAGGGGCATCCAACGACGCCTCGCCCGTGCCCAAGACTACTATCGTGGGCTGCTTGCGCAGATGAGGGACTATTCCCATTCAGAAAAGTGATGAGGGACGAAGGGGTCATTCATATAGGTTGCTGTCAAGTAGGATTTTGGCCTGGTTCAATTCCGGGTTACACGACCCGACGTAGGAATCGCATTCGTGCTCGTACTCATAATCGGCTTCTCGGCGTTCTCGATTACGAGTAGGAGTACCGCTTCGCTGAGCACGAGCACGAAAACAGATCAGACGGGCTGTTACCCATATGCACACTCTTGTGAACCAGGCCAGAATTTCCGGGGCCGGACCTGACTAAGTGGCCTTGCGAAAATGGGTATTTAACATGAACACAGGAAATGAAACATATGACTCCTCATGGGATGAGGACAACGAGGAACTCTATGACGAGAAGTCTGCTGAATGGGAAGAGCGTGACTGGGAGTCTTGGTTGAGCCAAAATCTCACAATCCCATTTGAAATCAAACGGGTCGAAGACGAAGAGGGATTTGGCGGTGCCAAGAGCAAAGAGCCCTTTGGTATTGGCCACACAATGGAAGTGCTTTCTATTGATGAAGATGACGACAAATACGGTATAATTGTGGCAGTCCGTGAAGGCCGCAAGACCGGTTACATTCCTTTATGCGACGTTGAAGTGACCTCGAGAGATACTCCTAACTTCTGGCCCGTTCGCGAATATGTAGTATGGTTTGCGAATCGTTAACATGGAAATACAGAGCATCCGGGTGCTAGGGACTGCTCGTTCCTCAGGGCCTCAGACCCGGGGCGTTCTGTGCTGAAATGGTTTTAGATAATTCAATGCTTAACACCCAACCAAAAAGCTTCCGGAAAGAGGGATACTGTCTGTTCGAGGAAGTGTTAACTTCCCAAGAGATCGAAACGATCCGAAATGAACTCGACAAGGCGATCGCGAACCTCCCAAAGAAACAGATTATCTATAAAGACGGGGTGGACAAGGAGGTGGATGCGCGGCCGGAATACATGGTTGAACCGCATCCTAAGAATGCATTTTGGCTCGATGTTTGCCGGCACCCTCGCGTCCTGGACACCGTTGAGTCGCTGCTGGGACCAGATTTAATTCTGATTATGTCACACTTGATCGTAAAGGTGCCCGAAGATGGGCTGCCAGTCGCCTGGCATCAGGACAACACCTACTGGCACTCGGTGGATGGCACAGATGTGGTTACCGTATGGCTGGCTATAGACGATACGGATGTGTCGAACGGTTGCATGCAGGTCATCCCATGTACTCATGAGGGTTACCCTGAAATGGAAAAGGTTGAAACTGGCAAAGATGACCTGCTCGGCCTGACGGTTGAAGTAACAGCGGAGATGCTAGCCGCCGCGGTACCCCTTGAGATGAAAGCGGGTAGCTTGTCTGTCCATGACTCCTTCGTGTTGCACGGCAGCGAAGCAAACACCAGCGGCCGTCGTCGCGCCGCATACACGATGCGCTATGCCAACGCAAATACCGTGACCATAGACACCAAAGAACATTGGGTTCCCGTTTATCTCGTTCGAGGCCAAGGAGGAGCCGATGAAAAGCAATATGTGGATGCACGGCCGGGGCGCACGGTCCCCGTAACACCTTCCTGACCTCTTTTTGATCTAAGAGGCTTCTTGGCATGACGTCCACCTTGAGGCCGACAAGCTCTCGAACATGACCGAGGATCTTTTCGCTTCCGAGTTCGGTTTGGATGGGGAGGAACTCTCGACGAGGCAATTCTATTTCATGGCTCCAGTTGATCATAAAGGCCCTTGCGGATGTAGGCCCGCAGTTCGACTCCCGGGCGCAATTGCACTGTGCGCTCGAAGAGGGGCAGGTAGAGTTCTCGCTGACCGGGCGGGCGGCGTTCGTAGAGCCGCTCGACCAACTGCGCTTCCACTTCTTCCG
>JADFHU010000591.1 GCA_022567055.1 Planctomycetota bacterium | reverse complement strand
ATCGCCAAAGCCATCCCCATTCAGGTCCCCGGCAGCGACCTTTACGCCGGCGACCGAATCGTCGATCGTATGCGAGGTCCAGTCTTCGCGCCGCGGGTCACCGGGGTTCTCCAGCCAGGTGTTCTCGACACAGACATCCATGTCATCGTCTCGGTCGATGTCATACAGACACACGCCGGCACGTCCGCGGCCGATCCGCCAATGGGCCCAGGGGCCGTTGGGGTCTTCAGGCGCTTCGAGATAGTAGACGCCGCTGCCGTGGTATTTTTGAACGATCAGATCATCTCTGCCGTCCCCGTTGAAATCGTGCGATCTGATGTGGTCTTTCCACTTATCGCCGTGAACGCTTAGGCGATGTCGCCGCCAAGTTCTCCCGTCTCCGCGGAGATTCTCAAACCAGTAGACATAGGTGTCCGCGCAGTGACCCGAGACCACGTCCTGATCACCATCTCCATCGAAATCCCCGGTCCAGTGCCCCAGCCACCAGTTCTGGCCCGTGTCTCCCGATATGGGGATTCTCTCCCAATTGACCGATTTCTTGCCCGGATTCTTGAACCAGTAGAGGTATTTGTCCGTGACGATATCGATGAGTCCGTCCCCGTCGATATCAGAGACTGCCAAATCGTTGGTGGTGTCACCGAGGTCGGGCCAGGCAATGTCGTAGCGGAAGCTCCACTGCGTGCTCCTGGTCTCGCCGGAGGCTCCCGCCAGCAGAGCACAGATGACCAAGCACCACCCCCAACACGGCGCATGACAGTCGCTTCTGAAACGGTCGGTCTGCTGAAAATCGTGAGTTTGCAGGCGCATGCTAGTCTCCTAACAGAATCCGCGTGTGACACGCGACGAGCTGAATCCGAACCCTCCAAAACCTCAACCAGAAGACTCTCTAGGCTTTGTCGGAAAACTCCATCGTCGGCCCGAGAGCGAGCAATTTTTTCGCCTGCAAAGACGACGAAGCAGGCGATATTGATTTTATCGTCGATGGAGTCGGATGCAGCCAGGCGGAAAAAAGGCCGCTCAAAGCCAGATCGAGTTTTCCGACACAGCCTAGTCGGGACGCATCGCCGATACATCCACGACAATACTTGCGTCCTTGGCGTGGGGAGAATCAGGATGAAAGCTGATGACATCCTCGGCGACGCGTACGGTGAAGTCATCGAGACGTTCAATGGCAGGGATTGTCTCGCGCGGCCGAACCGGATAGATAACGGTCAGGAATTGCCACCGCTGCGCCGGCTCCGCATTGCTTATCCAGAGGTTGTGCCCGCAGAGGACATTGCCCTTTCTCCAAGGCCGGTAATCCTCATCGGTGATCGGATTCACGAAGGCGTCCGTGCCGATACGGTCGTCGAAATCGAGTGCTTCAGGATGGGCTATCTGACGTAGGCGCACCTGAACCTTTCCGACCGCATAATCGACCGTGAACGTGCTACTGTCAAATCGAAACGGGTCCGACGGCCGAATATGATACAACCAGGTGTATACAGCCGGCTGAGAGCATTTCAGGTCGTCGAAGATGATGAAATAACGGCCCCGCATAAAAAGGATATGCCGGACAAAGTAGTCAAGATAGGGCAGGGCTCGCTTCTCATATACAGCGTCCAGAGGCAGAGACCAGCGCGAGTAATCACCGGGTGAGCGAGGATAGCAACGGGTGGCATCACCGGCAAAGTAGATGTGGTCTTCACCCCGGGAAAAAGCGGCGATGCGTCCATAGGTGGGATGGAGCTGTCCGGTGGACGGTTGGGCCTGCCCCAAGCCATCCACGAGGATGGTGTTGTGACTCATGGTATGGTAGGCATAGGCATCACCATTGGCCGAACTGCCGCCCCCGTGATTGAGCATTTGTCCGAAGGCATGCAGTTGGAAAGAGCCGTCGGAGTTGAATGAATGGCCGTACCCACCGCGCGGCCGACACTGAAATACCAGGCCCGCGCCGTTCTCGAAGGTCGAGCGTAGGCTCGGAGGACCGGTGGCGGCCATGCCCCAACCGGCAATGGGAAACAGACCCACGCCATCGCTCTCCGATTCAGGTTGAGGCCTGTCATAGTAGGCGGGAAGCACGTACTCGATCCACGGACGGAAGGCTGAAAATTCACGGCCACCATATTGCTGCCAGTTCAGCAGAAAGCGACCGTCACCGGTCAGGTAGGCGAGTTTACGAAAAGTTGCCAGGTGATTAGAGCGTGAGGCATCGGCTTGGTTGCCCCACGCGTTGTGATGCATCCCCACAGGAATGATCCGACGGAAGAACTCACCCATGCGTTGGTAGTGTGGATTCCGCCCGAGATGGCTCTGCGGCAGTGACGTATCGAAATACATCGTGGCATTCATCAGCCATTTGCTCTTTGAGGTGCCGTAGCCGGGACCTTCATTCCAGGCCTCGTCGAAGCCATGCCCGCAGGTGACGCCGATCAAATAATTGAGGATCAGGTCAAACCATTCCCGCCCGACCGCACTATGCTCATAAAGAGCTAGACCACATACAGCCGTGCCCATAGCGGCTTCGTAACGGTGACTGGAAATCATCCCGGACATCCCACTGGCCCTCACGAGGGGCCTGCCCGTCACCGGGTCCAGACGATTTCGGTTTCTCCAGGAAAAGTCATTCATGATGTGATCAACGCGCCACTCGAGAGAGTCGATCATGATCCGTCTCTCTCTCATCGTGAGGTCGGGATAGAGCCAATCGAAGAGTAGGGCCAGGAACTCATTGCCATGTGTGGCGTCTTCATCGCCGTCGCCCCCCAACCCCTCGGGTGAGGCTCGGCCGCCGGGGGGATAGCTCGCCCAGGTGACGGCACGGGTTTTCACGCCGGCATATCTGTCATCGGCGGTCATGCGCCAGACAAAGCATACGGTCGCCAGGTCTTGGGCGATCGTATAAAACGCTTGCGTCGGTGTGGCGGCACGATCGGTCTCGGGGAAGTTGTCCCACCAGGGCTTTCGCATGATCTCATCGGCCTGACGCCGCATTAGACGCAGTGCCGCTTTGGATCCGGCATTTGTTTGGGCCAAGTGCCGCACGCGCTCGATGTTTTTCGCGTTGAACAGGATGCGCGGGTGCCCCGGCTGGGCCCAGTCAGGATCCGCCAGTTTCGAACGATCCCACACGATGGCGTCTGGTGAGATAAGGAACGAACGAATCTTGCTCAGGTGCGGCCGGGCGGTTCCGACTCTGTAAATGACACGCCAGTACCAGCGATTTTCCTGTTGGTTCGACCCAGGAGATAAGGCCGGTAGCATGTTGTAGAAATTGAAAGGGCAGGCAGTATTCACCAGAGGGTCCGAACAGTCCGGATTCCGCGATATTTGGAGCGTAAAGACATGAGAGGCATCGCCGAAGTCACCGGGCCAGTCAGGCCAGTAGGGCCAGCTCATCCGGGGAGGATTCAAGTGTACGGTCTCGCCATCCGCCGGGCGCCAGTTGACATAACGGCTATAATGGCTACGCGGACTCGTCGGTACCAGGGCTTCGGCGCCGATATGCAGGGACTGGGTGAGCCCTTGGCCTTGATTGAGTAACAGGAGCAGCATTGCGGGAACGATGGCTTTTCTCATTATCATCCTTTCACTTCGCCTTCGTGTGATCGTCTCCCCCTAGAATCCAGTCGTACCGATATCAATGTAATACAGTTTGCCATCAAACGCAACGACGCATGCAACCCTCTGAAGCTCGTCGGCCAAAGCTGTCAGAATGCGTCAGATGTCTGTCATACACAGCCTCATATTTGTCGAGTAACCTAAGCTTGACTCTTGCCATTTCAATACGGAGGTTCCCTGGGAGCCTGATTCCGCTTGAATCGCATTGTACCTGCTGGTACGCTTGTGGTGCCCGATAGGACCTGACAATCAAGGAACTGACCCGTGAACGACCTCCATAATCGTAGGCAAATCTCATTTCTCAAAATGGCTTCCGTATTGATCCTCAGTCTGCTGCTGTTTGAAATCCACGTCGCCTGCATGGCGCGCTGGCCCGGTCGACTGCACGTCGGTAGGGTTGACGATCGCCACACGCTGACCTTCGACCTTACCGCCTCGATCCTCAGCGCCACCGAATGCACGCTACCCGATGAACGACCCTT
>JADFHU010000590.1 GCA_022567055.1 Planctomycetota bacterium | reverse complement strand
CTCGGTGTCACCGGGCTTGATGTCTCGGTGGAAGTCGTCGTCACGGACATCAACCACAATGCGAACTACTGGAAGTACCTGGTCGAAGGCAACGACACCACCCGCTATCTCCCCATTCCCCGACTCCACGTACAGAAGGGACTGCCCGGCAAAATCGACATCGGTGGCATGGTCGCGGCGGTTCCCGGCAGCAATATCCGTGTTTGGGGCGGCGAGATCAAGTATGGGGTCGTGAAAGGCAATGCCTTCATGCCGGCAGTGACCACGAGGGCAAGCTTCAGCCAATTGGACGGGGTCGATGACATTGACTTGGAAACCTATTCGCTCGATCTACTCATCAGCAAGGGATTTCTGATGATTACCCCCTACGGCGGTGTCTCGGCTCTTCACATCGAGGGACAGGAGACCAGCGCTCTCGTGACCGGGCTCAACAAGGTCGAAGAAGATTTCGTTCGGCTGCTCCTGGGCGTCCAACTCTACCCCTTTCCCTTTTGCGATGTCACGGCTGAAGCGGCATTTGGCGATGTGCCCCAATATGGACTGAAGGCGGGCTTTCGGTTTTGACCACTTCCGGTCACAGGCGTCTCACGATGTCACGCGTCAAGAGGGGCCGATCCCCAACTGAGGACGGGGTATTGAGAGAAGGAACTCTGCGGGGCAACATCCTGACCATCGGGTTGGCACCTGCCTGGGACGTCACCTGTCTGGGACGCGGCCTGGACTGGGGCCGGCATGTCACCCTGGAAAGCCAATCGATTCGCCCCGCGGGAAAGGCGCTCAATGTTTCTAGGGCCCTGGCCTGGCTGGGCCAGAGCAGCATCGCCACCGGCCTGTGGGGTCGCGAGGACATCGGACAACTACGGCGGGTCCTTCGCCAGACGACACCCCAAATTGAACCCTACCTGACCCCGGTTCCCGGGGCGACGCGTGTCAACGTCACGATCGTCGACTCAGAACGGTCGCAGGAGATGCACCTGAGGTGTCCCAGCGCCTTGGCTTCAAGTCGGAGCCTGGGGACGCTGACGACCCGGCTCACCAAACGCCTGAAGCACCAGGACCTTTGCGTACTGTCGGGGGCCCTGCCTGGCGCAGACCTGACCGAGGCGCTGCTGGGCTTGTGCCGGGCCTGTGTCCATCGGAGGGGCACGCGACTCGTTGTGGATTCGTATGGGCCGCTCTTTAAAACGATCGTCGAAGAAAAACTGGCGTGGCTGATCGCACCCAATGTCCAAGAACTGGAGGAACTCCTGGGCCGCCCGATTCGCAACACGCCACGCACCTTGGCGAACGCTGCCGAAGAACTGCTGACCTACTCAACAATGGTCCTGGTCAGCCGTGGCAAACAGGGCGCGTTGCTCGTCACGCGCCGCGGCGCCTGGCGGGGTCGCTGTCGGCATAGAAAAAAGGCCCTTTCAACCGTCGGCTGCGGCGATTATCTGCTGGCCGGTTTCGTCGCCGGTCTGCGCCAGACGTCACGTCCCTCCGCTGCCCTGACCGTGGCGCTCAAGACCGCGACCGCTCGGGCGTGGGGCTGGTCCGACCAGAGGACATGGTCGGCGGCTCGACGGGACATTCAGGTGGAGGTAGCGAGAATCTAGGCTATCCACAATCAACAATGCCTGCTAATCTGACACCAGACTACAAGAAGGCCGAAGAACGCTACCGTGAGGCGGGGACCACGGAAGAAAAAATCCTGGCGCTCGAAGAGATGATGCGGCTGATCCCCAAACACAAGGGGACGGAACATCTGCGGGCAGACCTGAAACGACGTCTCAGCAAGCTCAGAGAGACACCCCAACAGAAAGCAGGGGGCAAACGGGTCGACGTCTTTCACGTGCCCAAGTCCGGGGCCGGCCAGGTGGTCTTACTGGGCATGCCCAACAGCGGCAAGAGCGCGCTGGTCGGCGCATTGACGAACGCCAAAGTGCATGTGGCCGATTTCCCCTTCGCCACTCACGCCCCCGTCCCCGGCATGGTCCAGTACCAGGACGTTCAGATACAGCTCGTGGACATGCCGCCCATCACGGCCGACTTCGTCGCGCCCGGTCAGGTTGGGACCTATCGACACGCGAACATGATCGGCCTGGTCATCGACCTCAGCGGCGACATCGAAGAACAGTGGCAGGTGGGTATCGACTACCTGGAGTCCAAACGCTTGATCACCCAGGAGAACGCCTTCACCCGCGACGAGCACGGCAACAGCCTCACCAAGCCCTTCTTCTGCTTGGGCACCAAGGTCGATCTCGCCGGGGAAGGCCTGCTCGATCTGCTGGCCGAGTCGACCGATTATCGCTGTGAGTTTCTCGAGCTTTCCACCAGCGGCGGCGGCGGGCTTGAGGGCCTTCCCGAGAAACTATTCAACTGGCTCCAGATTGTCCGCATCTACGCCAAGCCACCGGGCAAACCAGCGGACATGAAAGACCCCTTTACCCTACCTATCGGCGCCAGCGTGCACGACCTGACGCGACTTATCCATAGGGAGTTGGCCGACAAACTCAAGACCGCCCGCTGCTGGGGTGCCGGCGTCTACGACGGGCAAAACGTTCACCTCACCCATGTCCTGCACGACAGGGACGTCGTGGAACTGCATTTCACCTAGGCTAAGGGACCCGCAATCCGTTGTGTTGACCAAACCCCTGTGCTTGGATACTGTTATTGGAAAAACACCCATAAAGTAGTGGACGGGTCACATTTCGCAGTCCCATCTTGTGCGTTAATGGTGGTCTTGAGAAAAAGGGATACCGGCCGTGAAGAAAGACGTCTACCCAGAGAGCCCCTCGGTGCACTGGGGGCGGGTAACGAGAAAGGATCTTTAACCTGAAAAGAGGGTTCACAATCCAGATAGTTTGTCTCGCAATGGGGTTACTGCTGAGTGGGCAGGCCATGGCGAAACCGAACTTGGTGTTCATGATTGCGGACGACTGCACCTATCGGGATATCGGCTGCTATGGGGGGCAGGCCTATACGCCCCATCTCGACCGTCTGGCCCAGGCGGGGATGCGCTTTACGCGTTGCTTTCAGGCCGCGCCCATGTGTTCACCTACGCGGCACAATATATACACCGGACTCTACCCGGTCAAGAGCGGGGCCTATCCGAACCACACCCACGTGAATCCAGGCGTCAAGAGTTTGGTGCAGTACCTGAACCCCCTGGGATATCGGGTGGCCCAGAGCGGCAAGACCCATGTCGGCCCGCAGGAGGTCTTTAGCTGGAAGAAGCTCGCGCAGGGCAAGAACCCGGACTTCGAGCGAGTCGATCGCTTCCTGGAAGAGTGCAAAGGAGCAGGTCAACCCTTCTGTCTGCTGCTCTGCTCGAACGAGCCGCATACGCCCTGGAACAAGGGCGATCCTTCGCGCTATCCCCCGAAGGAGATCACACTGCCACCCTACTATGTCGACACGCCGGAGACCCGCAACGGCATGTCACGTTATCTGGCCGAGATCACCTACTACGATGGACAGGTGGGCACGGCACTGGGCTTGTTGGATAAGCACGGATTGGCGGAGAACACCCTGTTCATTGCCGTCAGCGAGCAGGGCAACTCCATGCCCTTTGCCAAATGGACCTGCTACGACAGCGGCTTGCAGTCCGCCTTCATTGTCCGCTGGCCGGGCAAAATCGAACCGGGCACCGTGAATCCGGCCATGATTGAATACGTGGATGTCCTGCCGACCTTCATCGAGGCAGCAGGTGGAACGGTCCCTCTGAGACTGGATGGCAAGAGCCTGCTGCCGGTGTTTGCCGGCAAGCGGGAGCACAAACAGTTCGTGTACGGTGAAATGACCTCGCGCGGCATCAATAACGGACCCGAGTGTTTCGGCATCCGCTCGGTGCGGTCCGAGCGTTTCAAATACATCTGGAACCTAACGCCGGAGGTGGAATTCCAAAATGCCTGTATCAGATCGGTTGAATTCACGAGCTGGCAGGAAAGGGCCGCCAACGGCGATGCAGATGCCGCCGACAAGGTCAGACGCTATCGCCAGCGCCCGAAAGAGGAGTTGTATGATGTTGTGACCGATCCACTCGAATGGACCAACCTCGCCGATGATCCCCGGTATAGCGAGGCCAAGACGGAGTTGCGGGCCAAGCTACTGA
>JADFHU010000589.1 GCA_022567055.1 Planctomycetota bacterium | reverse complement strand
TTGAGATTGAAACGACTGGTGCACAAGGCCTGGATATGGCTCCCGATGGCCAACGCGGCCGTGGCGGCAGGTGAGGGGGCGTTCAACACATGGATAAAGTTGTGCTGGTGCTCGATCTTGAAGTCGTCGACGGGTTCCCCGTTGCGGGAGACGGCCTGGGCCCGAACGCCGCAATGTCCCCGCTGGAGGTCTGCTGAGGTAACGGAGGGGATCAGACGTTTTAACTGGCGGACGAGCAGGGGCTTGCAGAGCGAGTGGGCGTATTCGCGGATCCCATAGCGGAGGTTTTTCCGGAAGAGGGCGCGTGTGCCTGCGAAGGAGAGGGCATCCCAACTGTCCCGAAAATCGAAGGAGAGGCGGTGGTAGCCTTCCCGCTTCCAGGAGAAGACGGCGTTGGGGCCACATTCCACCGCGCCGTCGATAGTGCGGGTGAAGTGAACGCCCAGGAAGGGAAACCTGGGGTCCGGGACGGGGTAGATCAAGTGCTTGACCTTGCCCTTGGCCGCGCCGGTGAGCTGGTGGTACTCTCCGCGAAAGGGGACGATTCTCATGTCCAGTCGGACATCCACCAGGTCGGCGATGCGGTCACTCTGCAGACCGGCGCAGTTGACGATGTGGCGGACGCGGAAGGGGCCCTGGTTGGTGACCAGCTTGGTGTAGTAGTCGTGTCGGTCGAAACCGATGACTCGGTGCTCCAGCTTCAAGCGGTTCTCCGCATGAATGGCCTGGACCTGCTCGGCCAGTGTACGGGCGACCTGGACGAAATCGATGATCCCGGTACAGGGGACCCGTAGGCCGGCGATGCCGGAACATTCGGGTTCGATCTCCTTGATCTGGTGGGCGTCGATCTTCTCGACCCCCGCAAGCTGATTGGCTTGGGATCGCTCATAGAGCTGGTCGAGACGGGCCACCTCGGAGGGATGGGTCGCCACTACGATCTTGCCGCACATGTCGAAGGGAATGTGGTGTTTCTGAGCGAATTCCACGAGTTCCCGGCGGCCTTCACGACAGGTCTTCGCCTTGATCGATCCGGGCTGGTAATAGAGGCCGGAATGAATCACGCCTGAGTTGTGACCCGTCTGGTGGGCGGCTATCTTCTTTTCCTTCTCAAAGAGGCAGATCCGCAGGCTGGGGTGGGCCAGGGCGATCTTGTAGGCGGTCGCCAGGCCGACAATGCCGGCACCGATGATGGCGATGTCGAAATCGGTTTTCGGTTGCATGGCGGGCATTATAAGAGAAGAAATGGGGCAGTGGTACTGTCTGCCTGGTTCGTTGTCGTTGTCGTGATCAGCGAAGCGCTTGTCGTTGTCGTAATCGATAACGTCATTAAGCCGATTACTGTTTCGATTACGACAACGACAACGATGGGGAGTGCCGACTTTCACTGGATCAGGCTCGATTTTGGAATGGGACCGATGTGGACCCACTGGGTTTTTCCAGCTCTTCTTATGTTTTTGACTAATACCTGCCGATTTGATAAATAGAACACACAATTGTTAACAAGGGCTAAGGCTAGTCTGTGGATATGGATAAGACAGGACACAAGATGAAGTGGATGGATGCTGGATTGAGGATGGTGATCGGTCTATGGGGGGCGTTCCTTATTTGCGGCTGCCAATCGTCCAGTCGTCTGCCGCGGGCCGACATGCTCTACGAGGACTCGAGCCTCGAGTCCCTTCTTCCCGCGGTCCAGCACCACGTGGGCGGTCGGTCTGTGATGAACCGGCTCATCATGTATCAGACACTCGGCAATGGAGCCGACTGCATCTTGATCATTGCCTCGATTCACGGCAGTGAGCCGGCGGGGACACCGCTGGTGCGCTCTCTGTCCCAATATCTGCAGGAGCGTCCCTATTTGCTCAAGGGGAAGACGGTCGTCATCGTGCCGGTGGCCAATCCCGATGGGCGGGCGCACCGCAATCGTCACAATGCCCGCGGTGTGGATTTGAACCGCAATTTTGCGGCGAACAACCGCGTCAACAGCGGCACCCATGGCATGTCGGGTCAATCCGAGCCCGAGGCAGGGCTTATCGCCCGACTCATCAAAACGCATCGACCCAACCGCATCGTCACCTTGCACCAGCCTCTGAACTGTGTCGATTACGATGGGCCTGCTTACGATTTGGCCAAGAGGATGGCGGATGCCTGCGACCTGCCGCTGAAGAAACTCGGTTCTCGGCCGGGATCTTTGGGGGCCTATGCGGGCGAGACCCTGGGTATCCCCATTGTCACGTTCGAGATGCTGAAGCGAGATTCCGCCCTGAGCGAGGATCAACTCTGGAGCCGCTATGGCAAGGCGATGATGGTGGCGGTGAACTACTGAGTTGGGTCGGAGTAGCCTTCCGCACTCTATGAGTTCTGCGCGTCGGTCGGTCGCAGTATCACTGTGGAGAAGTCAACGCCAAATAGGTTCAACGTTCCAGGTTGGAGGGTTGGTTGACGAGGTTCTCGCCATCCTTGAACCTTGAGCGTTGAATCCCTAAGGGACTGTAAAGAAATAAGTTGGACTCTTTGGGGTCTGAGTGTGCCCTAGATTTGGCTGCGCCGATTGAGCGAATCCGCAGGCGTAGCCGTATCTACGTCGAGGAATTCGCGATTGAGAAGCAGTCAAAGATGGGGTGCAATCGGGCATCCAAAAGTACAAGTTATTTCTTTACAGTCCCTAAGCCGAAACCACGCCTAATCAAATATCTTCTTGTGGACGTGACAGTAGGGGGCTTTCCCTGTCTTGGTGTAGTAGTCCTGGTGATACACCTCGGCCGCCCAATACTGGATGGCGGGGACGAGTTCGGTCTTGACGTCGTAGCCTTTTTGCTTCAGCGTATCGAGGATCGTGTTGAGGGTCTGATGTTGCGCTTCAGACTGGTAGAAGACAGCCGAGCGATACTGAGACCCGATATCCGGGCCCTGTCGATTAAGTTGAGTGAAGTCGTGGATCTCGAAGAAGAGTTTGGCCAGTTTTTCGTAACTCACGACATTGGGGTCGAAGAGAATCTCGATGGCCTCGGCGTGCCCCGTTTTCTTGGTACACACCTGCTCGTAGGTCGGTTTGCTCTTGCCGGGACCCCCTGTGTATCCCACGCTGGTCGATAGGACGCCGGGCTCCTGCTTCATGAGGTGTTCCACGCCCCAGAAGCAGCCACCCGCAAAGACGGCCGTTTCGGTGGTCTCTGTGGCAGCTTGGGGCGCGAAGTCAAGCGAGAGGGAATTGACGCAGTAGCGTGTGTCTTTGTCCGTCATCAGTTCTCCGATGAATACATGCCCCAGATGACCGTCGCAGGCGGCACAGACAACCTCGATGCGGTGTCCATCGGCGTCCCGTATGAGTGATACGCTGTCGCTGATCTGGTCGTCGAAACTCGGCCAGCCACTGCGGGAATCGAATTTCGAACTGCTATGAAAGAGGCCTTCCCCGCACTGCTTGCAGGTGTAGATCCCCACCTCGTGGTGCTTGACATACTTGCCGCTATACGAGGGTTCTGTGCCTTTGTGCAGGATGACATTGGCCTCTTCTCTGCTGAGTTCTTTCAGTTTCATGTTTGCCTTCCGGGGGGTCCGCTGCGCGGGGGGGGCCTTGGCTTGCTTGGCGTTGGTATTCTTGTCTGCCTGTCTGCTCTGAGCCGGGCTCGCCCAGCTCAGGACGGCCCAGGTCAGGCCACCCATCGCCAGCAGGATCATCAGTTTGTATTTGGTCGGATTTTTCATACTGAGTATATCCCTTTTTCTATTTGCAGGTTCACGTACTATTAGACAAAAAAGTCAGGGAAAAGCAAAGAGAATAAGAGGCTGGGATAGCGGTTGGCAGATCACAGATCACAGATCGCAGATCGCAGTTCGCGGATCGCGGATCACAGACCCACCGACCCACCAACCTACAGACCTACTGCCCCCCCCGACCCACATCCCCACATTGAAGTCCCCCCCCAACTGTGGTAAGAAGGATGCCCAGGCTAGTGGTGTTCATGACAGGGATTGTCCTATGGGAGTTCAATTTGTTCTGGGTCGCAGCGGCACCGGCAAGACGCGCTATTGCATCGATGCGATCTGTGCCGAACTGAAAAAGAAGGAGACCGGTTAGCTGCTGCTGCTCGTCCC
>JADFHU010000588.1 GCA_022567055.1 Planctomycetota bacterium | reverse complement strand
TTGGCTAGTTCGGTCTCACCCGAGCCTGTGTGGGGTGCTGAAGATCATCCTCCTCTTTACCCGGATCCTCACGGATCCGGATTTTTTGGGCTGGTTCACAAAAGTGTGCATATGGGTAGCAGTCCGTCTGACCTGTTTTCGTGCTCGTACTCAGCGAAGCGGTACTCGTGCTCGTAATCGAGAGCGCCGAGAAGCCGATTACGAGTACGACTCCTACGTCGAGTCGTGTAACCCGGAATTGAACCAGGCCGATTTTTGGGTGGATTCCCGATGCCACGACAGGCCCGAAGGCCCGTGTAGAGCTTTCTGGTCTCTGGGCGCTAGCGCTCTAATGAGTAGCTGGGGATTGCGAGTATGGCTCGAATCACCTACTATATAGGCGCATCAGGTGGGAAACTCGAAGGACTCGAGCCTAAGAGCCTGGCGCTGACCTGCCCAAGAACGGCATAAAATGAATCGGGCCCACATGAAATTGAGTCAGGGCTACAGTCTAATCTTGTTGGGCATCTGCTGTCTTCGGCCTGGCCTGGCCCCAGCCGCCCCCGATGAAGGTCAGGCCCAGGCGTTTACAGAGGGCATTGTGCCCCTGCTTGAGACCTATTGCTACCGTTGTCATGGATCCGATCGGCAGAAAGGGCGGCTCAATCTGGCCTCCTTCTCCCAAATCGACCCAGTGCTGGAGGAGGCCTCGCTATGGGCGCGGGTCCTGGGCCGTATCCAGGCCACTGAAATGCCCCCGTCGGAGAGCAAACAGATGGCCTATGGTGAGCGCCAGCGTCTGATGAAGTGGCTTCGTGACCTCCCGGAGCCGGAGCTGGACTGCACGCAACTCGCCTCGGATCGCACCCAGTCATTCTACTCCGGCTATGTCATGAGCCGCCGGTTGACGCGGCATGAGTATAGCAATAGCGTTCGCGACCTCTTCGGTTTGGAGGTTCGACTCGGCGATGCCTTGCCGAGCGATGGCGCCGGGGGTGAGGGGTTCGACACCAATGGCAGTACGCTGTTTGTCTCGCCACTGGCGATTGAGGCCTATTTCAACGCCGCGGATCACGTCCTGGCCGGGGTCTTGGCAGAGGATTCGCCAGAGATCGGCACGGCAGCCGAGAGGGCTCGGGCGAGGCTCTTGGTCTCGGTCCCCAGCGAATCCGTCCCGGCCCGGGTGGCAGCCAGAGAGGTAGTGAGCGCGTTTGCTCACCGGGCCTATCGTCGTTCGGTCACCGAGGAGGAGATTGAGACCCTCCTGTCGATGTTTGACCGCGGATGGTCCCGCGGTGACGGCTTCGAAGCCTCCCTTCGTCTGGCCTTGAAGGTCGTCCTGGTGTCACCCCATTTTCTCTTTCTCGCCGAACCCGAACCTGAGCAGGGGGGGATTCACCCCTTGAACGCCTTTTCACTGGCCAGTCGCCTGTCCTATTTCCTGTGGGCCTCCACGCCGGACGATCTGCTCCTGCGGCTCGCCGCATCCGAACAGCTGTTGGAACCGCTTGTTTACAGACAACAGATCCGACGCATGTTGGCCGATCCCAGAGCGGCGGCCCTGGGAGAACGGTTTGCCTTGCAGTGGCTGGAGTTGGAGGGACTGGGCAGTGAGCAGAGGCCCGATGTGGAGCGTTTCCCCGAGTATGACGATGTCTTGGCGGAGGCCATGCGCGAGGAGGTTGTCCATGTCTTTAATTACATCCTCAGCGAGGATCGCTCGCTGCTGGAATTGATCGAAAGCGAGTACACCTTCGTCAACGAACGCTTGGCCCAGTTGTATGGCATTGAGGACGTACGCGGCCCCCAACTGAAACGCGTGGCGCTCGCCGACCGCAACAGGGGAGGCGTGCTGGGGATGGCCGCGGTACACATGGCGACCTCCTATCCGCTGCGGACAAGCCCTGTTCTGCGGGGAAAGTGGGTGCTGGAGGTCTTGCTCGGAGACTCCGTTCCGCCGCCGCCGCCCGATGTCCCGGCGTTGGCGGTCGACAACGAGAAGGTGACCGCCGCCTCCCTGCGCGCACAACTGGAGAAGCATCGCGCGGACAGTGAATGTTCGGCCTGCCACGACCGTATGGACCCCCTGGGCCTGGGACTGGAGAATTTTGATGTCCTCGGGCGCTGGCGGAGTCACGACGGCGGCCAACGGGTAGATGCATCAGGAATATTGCCTTCGGGGGAGTCCTTCCGCGGCCCGGTCGAACTCAAGGCCCTCCTGCTCAAGCGCAAGGATCAAATCATTCGCCACCTGGTGCGCAAGATGACGGGCTACGCCTTCGGCCGGGCCTTGAATAAGTTTGACGAGTGTACTATCATGGAGACCATGAAGGCCTTGCAGGCGGACGAGTACCGAGCCTCGATCCTGATCGAGGCGATCGCCACCAGCTTCCCCTTTCGGCATCGCTACTACGCCATAGAAGGAGACACCCGATGACGATTAAGCTTTGGCAAATCCCTCGACGGACCTTCCTCCGGGGCATGGGGGTGACATTGGGGCTGCCCGCGCTGGAAGCCATGGGGACGATGTTACCCGGCGCGACGGCCCAGGCGGTCGCGGCCGAAACCCAACGATCCGAGATTCGGGCGCCGGTCCGCATGGCCTGTCTCTATTACCCCAACGGCGTTTGGGAAAAGACCTGGCATCCCGAGCTGTCGGGGCATGACTACGTGATGCCCACGGCCATGGCGCCCCTGGCCCGGCACCGTGACAGCCTGTTGGTCTTCTCCGGTTTGGACAAGGCGAACAGCCATCGGGGCGACGGTCACTATGCGAAGACGGCAAACTTCCTGACCGGCATGCCGGTGAGGAAGACCACCGGCAAGGATGTGAGCGTGGGCGGGATCTCCATCGATCAACTCTGCGCCCAGCGGGTGGGTCATCACACGCCTCTGCCCTCGCTGGAGTTGGCCGTCGACCCCGTGATCAGCGGTATCGACACCAATGTCGGTTTTACCCGCCTCTACGGCTCCTATATCTCCTGGCGCACGCCGACCGTGCCAGTGGCGCGGGAGATCGATCCTCGCCGCGCCTACGAACGTCTATTCGGTGTCCTTAGAGCAAAGCAGGCCACGCCCGCGGATCGACGCAAGAGCGAAGATGATCGAGCCATCTTGGACCTGGTCCTGGAAGACGCCCGTGCTTTACGGCGACGACTCGGCCGAGACGATCAATTCAAGTTGGATGAATATCTCGATTCGGTACGCGAAGTCGAGAAGCGCATCGCCTTCTTCTCGAAGGCTGACTCGCGCCTCTGGAGACCGGGGACGCAGCCAGATGCAGACGACCTGGCCGCTCCCGCCGGTGAGCCGGGAGACCACCAGGCCCACGTGCGACTCATGCTCGATCTGATCGTGCTGGCCTTCTGGACCGACGCCACTCGTATCAGCACCTTCATGTTTGCCAATGACGTGTCGAACAAGAACTTCTCCCAACTGATACCCGGCGTGAAGGGTGGCCACCACCAAATGAGCCACCACCAGGATGACGATGCCAAGTTGGAACAGTACACCAAGATCAATGCTTGGCACGCGGAGCAGCTTGCATACTTCTTGGATAAACTGGCCAGGATTCGCGAAGGAGAGGGCACCTTGCTCGACCACTCGATGATCCTCTTTGGATCGAGTCTGTCCGACGGCAATCGGCACGACCCCAGCAACCTGCCCATCGTCCTCGCGGGGAAGGCAGGCGGAACGATCGTACCCGGTCGGCACATCGCCAGCCCCAAGGGCACGCCTCTCTGTAATCTCTACCTATCGATGCTCGAGCGGATGACCACCCCCATCGAAGCCTTCGGCGATAGCACGGCTTCCCTGCCGATCGGTTGATGTCATGTTGCCCGCAGGGCAATCGCAAGCAACTTTCTCTGACATGAACCGTCCTTTTTTCAGTCGCTTCCCCGCGTATCTCACCGGTAGTAATCAGTGGAAAAGTAATCAGTTTCTGGCACAGACACTCATCTGATTACTGATTACTGATTACTGATTACTGGCCAAGTGCCAGCACCCGCGGGCCACTTTTGTGCCAGCGCCTCCGGGCCACTTTGGCATGGTATCTTGTGGGGAAAAACGTAAAGGGATTTATGTAATGACTCAAAAACCTGCAAGACCGTCGTGC
>JADFHU010000587.1 GCA_022567055.1 Planctomycetota bacterium | reverse complement strand
TAGGATTTTGCCCCTGCAACCGGTAGAATGGAGAAACCAGGCCCGGCAGTGGTTTGTACGAGCCTAGCAGAGTGAGTCGGTGCGACTTGGTAGATTGACCTCATTCCGAGTCCTTTGACGATGCCATTGGTAACAAACGAGCGCCCTCCGAGGGAATCTGGTTTGAATGTGCCCCAACGTTGCACGAACTTGATGAATTGCCTTGGGCATCGCACTGGAATTTCACCACAGAGGGCACCGAGGACACAGAGATTCGAGACGAGCCTCTCGGTTCTCCTCTGTGTGACCTCTGGGTCCTCTGTGGTAGAACTCAGACGTCACCGAAGGTGAACTGTACGATCTAAGGGGCGTCATCAAGAGAATCATAGTGTTCTTCGATGGGGCGCGACTTGTCACGTTTCAATGTGAGGAAAACATGCAACTGTGGGGTATACATGCACGACGGGCGTTGAGTCTGGTTGTCTGTCTCATCTTGCTCATATCGAACGGGACCACGCACGGCCAGACGGCCGATGTTGTCATCAACGAGTTCCTCGCCGCCAACCAGGCGGAAAACAGGGACCCTGATTTTGCCGCGTTCTCTGATTGGATCGAGTTGTACAACGGTGGCGGCACGGCCATCGACTTGAGCGGCTACTCTGTGACGGACGACCTGGACGAACCCTTCAAGTGGCAGATCCCTTCGGGCACGCTGATTCCCGCCGGCGCTTATCTCCTGTTGTGGGCCGATGGTGAGGATACCGGCCTCCATACCAGTTTCAAGCTGAACCGAGGAGGGGAGCAACTGGGACTGCACTCCCCGGAAGGGATTCTGGTCGATGCGCTGACCTTCGGCGCCCAGCAGGATGACATGTCCTATGGGCGGCTGGGCAATGACGGGACGGCGTGGGCCTTTTTCGACCCACCTACGCCGGGTAAGGCCAATGATTCTCGACGCAGCGTCGATGTGACGCCGGAACCGCTTTTTTCCATGAGAGGAGGGTTGTATGCGGGGCCCCAATGGCTCAGTTTCCTGAATACTGACCAGATCGATATCTACTACTCCCTCGACGGCACGCCACCGGATGACCAAGCCTTACCCTACCGTGAGCCGATTGCCCTGAACGCGACGACAGCGTTTCGCGCCATTGGCTATACTCGCGATTTCGCACCCAGTGCCGTCGTCACCCACACCTATTTCATCGATGAGGAGATCAGCCTGCCCTTCGTCTCCATCGTGACGGATCCGGCTAATTTCTTCAGCAATGAGAGAGGGATCTATGTCACCGGCACCAGGGGCACGGGCGGCTATTGTGACAGTGCCATCCGCAATCTAAAGCAGGACTGGGAACGTCCCGTGAATGTTGAACTCTATGAGGCCAACGGCGATCTGGGCCTGAACCAGCGGGCCGGCGTGAAGATCTTCGGGGGCTGCTCGCGTCACCGCTTTCCCCAGAAGTCCTTGGCGTTCTTCGCACGCAGTGTCTACGGCAAGGGATCCTTTCGCTATCAACTCTTTCCGGACAAAGACATCAATCGATTCGAATCCTTCATTCTCAGGAGTTCCGCCGACGACCAGGTTTTTACGCTCTTTCGGGATGCCCTGTCACAGACCGTATTGGTAGAGCACATGGACGTCGACGTTCAGGCCTATCGGCCCGCACTGCTCTTCTTGAACGGCGAGTATTGGGGCATTCACAACCTCCGGGAGAAGGTCAATGAACACTACTGCGCCGACAATTTTGGCGTCGAGGCGGATGAGGTAAACCTCCTGGAAAGCAATGGCGTCGTCGCCGCGGGCAGCAATGCCGGCTACAGCGCGATGGTGAACTACGCCACCACCAGAGACCTGGCCGATCCCGAGGCCTATAGGGTCATCGAGGGCCAGATGGACATCGACCAGTACATCGACTACCAGATCGGGCACATCTACCTGGCGGAGCGTGATTGGCCCGGCAACAACATCAAGTTTTGGCGGGCCAACACCGGACCCTATGCGCGATGGCGCTGGATCAACTTCGACATGGACCAGTGTTTTACCGCGGCCTGGACCAGCGAGAACATGATTAACAAAACGACCACGCGGTCTGGGGCCAGTTGGCCCAACCCGGAATGGTCGACGCGCCTCTTCAGAAACCTTTTGGAAAACGAGGGTTTCCGGCATCAGTTCGTGCAGCGCTACGCCCATCACATGAACACCACCTTTGATCCCGACCGGCTGCTGGCGATCATCGATCAACTACAGGGCATCCTCACGCCCGAGATTCCCCGGCACGTCGTTAGATGGGGAGGACAGAGAGACCCCGATGCGCTGGAGACCTGGCAGAGCCCGATCTTCAACTCGGTGGCCCGTTGGGAACAGAACGTCGACGTGATGCGGCGCTTCGCCGTCGAGCGGCCCGCCTTTACGCGACGTCATTTCATCGATTTTTTTGGCCTGAGCGGGACCTCCGAGCTTGGCCTGAGCCTCGCTATTCCACGGTCGGGCGTGGTCGAGATCAACGGCAAGCGGCTGCCCGATGGATTCCTGGGGACCTACTTCAACGACATAGCGCTGCGCCTCTCTGCAACGCCCCGACTGGGTCATCGCTTTTCTCATTGGGAGACGCAGTCCTTCAGGGTCTCTACAGAAGCGATTGTTCCGACGGGAGCGCTCTGGAAATACTGGGATGTCGGGGCGGATCTCGGCAATGCGTGGCGACAGGGGGCCTATGACGATTCGGCCTGGCCCACCGGGCCGGCGCAACTCGGCTATGGCGACCGAGACGAAGCGACGATCTTGAATTACGGCGGCGACGCAGGCAACGAGTACGTCACCACCTACTTTCGCAGGGCATTTGATCTGACACAAGTCACGCCCTTTCGCTCCTTGACGGTCTCTCTGTTGGTGGATGATGGGGCGCTCGCCTACTTGAACGGCCAGGAGATCGCCCGCATCAACATGCCCACTGGCCCCATCGACTATCTGACGCCGGCGCCCCGCGCGATCGGTGATGAAAACGCCTTCAGCGAGTTTCAAGTCTCGCCTGCCCTGTTGCGGCCCGGGGCCAACACACTCGCCGTCGAGATCCACCAGGCCACCGGCAGTACGGACATCAGTTTCGACTGTTCCCTCGTGGGCCGTACCGCTGCCATCGCTCGATCGGAAACCTACGCATCGCCGGAAATCCAAGTCACGCTCTCGGGTGACGTCGAAGTCACCGCCTTTTTCGATACGGATCCTACGCCTGTCCTGGATCCCGTGATCATCACCGAGATCAACTACAGCTCGGCTGCGGAGGCCGACAGCGAGGATTGGATTGAGCTGTACAATCGCTCCGGTGTCGTGGCCGACTTGACGGGATGGACGTTTGGCGATTCAGGGGAAGCGGTATACGAGTTCCCGCGGGGTACTCTGCTTTGGCCCGACGATCACCTGGTGCTCTGCCGGGACAGGATCAAGTTCAAGTCGCTACATCCCCACGTCAAAAACCTGTTTGGCAACTTCGAGTTCGGGCTCAGCAGTGCGGGAGAATCGATCCGTCTCGTCGATAGAGAGAACAACGTGATCGACAGCGTCGCGTATGGCGTGATCGCCCCCTGGCCCCAAACGGCCCGAGGGACCGGGTATACCATAGAGTTGATTGATATTGGGAGCGACAACAGCCTGGGCGAGAATTGGCGGGCCGTAACTCTGTATGGCACGCCGGGCATGCCCAGGCAATAGCTGCAAGACGGCCGTAGCCGGGAGAAGTTGAGCACTATTACCCCCAGCGTTGTTTGAACTTGAGGGAATGCCTTCGGCATTGCGGTGATATTTCGTCAAAGTGAACGCCGTGACCAAAGTTATGCAACTGTAGGGACTGGGGTCATAAACGTGTGGGTTTTACCATGAAGAAACATGAAGGCTGTCGCGTCGTTATTGCGTCTTGCTTGTACTCAGGACGCCGTCCTGCCCTGCTGCGCAGGCTTCTGCGAAGGAGTCCTGCGCCTGTCTCTGCTTAGGGAAACAAGTTTCCCACACTGAGACCGGCTTGTCCTCACAGGGCGACTTGAATTCGCATACTTCAACGCAGTTTTCAGTTTGGACATTAATCGGATTGAAGTTTCTTGTTCTTAATGTGCTGGCGCATTATCTGAAC
>JADFHU010000586.1 GCA_022567055.1 Planctomycetota bacterium | reverse complement strand
GGTGCTACGTTAGTCGCAACGGGGGCGGGGCTTGGCCTGGTGGCAAACGTGGGTATGAAGAAGAACCGCACCTCGCTTAGACTGGCTTGCGGGGCGATACCCTGTACACTGTTGACGATCAAGCGGACGTGCTGAGCCGTGGCACCACCGAAATCGATCGTATTGTTGTGTGCGTAATCCGCTGAACCCGTCGCCTGCGCCAAGGGCCCGACGCCGTCCAGAACGGTCCAGTTCTCGCCGTCGAGGGAGTGCTCGATGACGACATCCTTGGCGCCGAATCCCACGAAGGACTCGATGAGCTGATTCGAGTTCCAGATCCAAAGCTCGTGTAGCTTGTAGGCTTTGTCGAATGCATACTCGATCGTGGCCGGGATACCCCCGCTGATCCACATGTCCCCTGCCGCGGTACCATGAAGATCATCGGCCAGACCGGAGCCGTCGACGCTCTTCTCAGGCCCGGAAGCCCCGAATGAGCTGGAGGCTGTAGCGATGATATTGCTGATGGGAATCGAGAAGGGCTCGACTGTGAAGCTCCAGACACCGCCCTTGAAGACCGTAAAGTCCGGTGCACCGTTGACTTCATCCACACGCCAGTAGTTGGTCTCGCTAAATGCGCGCCGTCCAGGGTCAAAGCTGGTCTGGGTAGTGCCCTCGGCAACCAGTGTACCAGCGGCTCCGTCATTGACATCGTCGAAGTTCGTACCGAAGTAAACATTGTGTGTCGCCGCGAAATCTCCGGAGGCCCAGCTCAAGCCCTGATCGCGCCATATATCGGTGGCTTCGTCCTCCGGCGTAGGGTCGCCGGCCAGCGTAGGCGATGTCAGACCCGGCATGATGGAGAGGATTTCCTCGTCAGAGAGAGCCCGATTGTAGATCTGTATGTCATCCAGGAGGCCATGCAGCAGGCGGCCTGTATTTTGAGAGTTGGTACCGATCCAAAGTTCAAATGTACTGATGTTGATCTGGCCTATCGACGCCACTTCCACATCCAGGACGCCGTCAACATAGATCCTCGCGTTCGTCCCATCGTGGACCCCGGTAAAATGGTGCCACGTACCGTCCGTGATGATTTGGGTCCCATTGAACCAGCCGTTTCCACCACCGGCGCTGGTACCGGAGATTCCCAGGTGGGTTGCATTGCCGTTGCCACCGCCGCGACTGGCTCGATAAGAGTTATCGCCCTTGGAAAGAAAGGCCTCCCAGGTATTCACAAAGGCATCAACCTTGAACCAAAAGGCAATCGTGATCTGATCCTGGATCTGGAGCGTATCGCCGTTTCCGCAGTTCAAGAAGTCGTCGCCGTTGAACTCCAGCGCGCCGCCGATAATGCCAGGCACCCACTGTGGATCACCGTTGAAGACGCCATCATTACCATTTCCGGTGCTATCAAAGGCAGTGGTTCCGGAGCCTTCGTCGAAGGGCCAATGGGCCACTAGCCCTTCGGGTACTGCCCCGAGCGCGAGCGGCGCGAGCGCAAAGCAGATGGACCAAAGGAGTACCAGGTTTCGTTTCATAGCAGTTTCCTCCTGTATCGGATCTTCATTTGTCTCGGCACAGTGCGTCTTTGCCAGACCGTCCCTGCCAAGGTTCGAGGACGGCCGAACGCGTCAGAGTCGCTTTCAGCTTTAACCACGTATCGCCTTCCGGAACTGCACCTCTTGCTAGGTTTTGCCGGTCAGATCGGCTAGAGACCCAATCCTCATTTACCTGGGAAGATCGGTGGGAATCCGCGTTTTGGAGCAACTCAAGCACCTCCGTCCGATCATCCACCACACGTGCAGTTCATCGATATCCATGATGACACGATTGTTCAGGCGACCAACGGATCTAGTATAACAGGCATTGTCCTATAATCCAGTGGTTTTTGCCCAAGTTGGAGAACTCTAGGGTTGATTATGTGGGCGCATCCCCTCAATCCGACGACCGCACCCCAAGGCGACGCCCAGGGTATTGCGGGCCTGGTTCAATTCTGGGTTACACGACTCGACGTAGGAATCGCATTCGTAATCGTACTCGTAATCGGCTTCCCGGCGTTCTCGATTACGATTGCGAGCACCGCTTCGCTGAGCACGAGCACGAAAACAGATCAGACGGACTGTTACGCCTATGCACACTCTTGTGAACCAAGCCGTATTGCGGCCCCAATCGTTGCTCCCCTCGTGGCTTCCCTCGTGAAAAGGATCGGCGGCGTAATCGGCATATAAGGGGTCGACAACCACCGGCAAGGGCGTACCCATGCGGAGCAGATCCACATAGGCCGTTCCCAATGCGCCGCTTGGCGCGCCACCGATGGTGACCGATTCGATGCTGCTGAGACTGACCGGGGCCAGTTCCGACAGTGGGATGATCCACTGCTCGAAGGCGCTGCTCAGAGTCGCCGTAGGATCGCCATCCAGGTAAGAGACCATCGCCTCTCGGCCGGAACGGTCTTTGATGACGGCATACATGGGTTGAGCGTCGTTGCTGGGTCGGTCAACGCCAACGCTCTCCACGGGCCAAGCGCCGCGACATTGCCGGTCGTGCTCACGTCGGAGAAGTGGGCCACGACTGTGTTGCCCGGACTGTGGCTGGTCACGGCCAGGCCAATGAAGACCTTCTGAACCATGGGGATGGTCTGAGGATTCCAGCCCAGCGCCACCCAATCGTGCCCTCCTCGTCCAACGCGTAATGCCCATTCAAATCGTCACCGACCCGCTCGATTCCGTGCCAGACCGGCGTGTCCCGCCTGACCCTCTGCTGGACGGCATCCAGAGCGGAGCCGTCATTGACGCTGGCAATGAAGCCGGCCAGACACGCCTGAAAACGCACACCGTTGACACCGGTGTTGGCGACAAAGCCATTGCCCGACTCGGGGGCCAGGCTCCCACGGACCATGACGCCGGCCTTGGACCAGTCCTGCACTACGGTCTGGCTGTGATGTCTCGTGGTCAACAACCCCCTGTCTCGTTGTTCATTATGGCTTATCAAACGGTTCAGTTCGACCGGCCATGCCGGCAACCTCTGCCGCCGACAGCGCCCGTTGGTAGATCCGAATATCATCCAAATCACCGATGAAGAAGCTGGCCGGCGTTCTCGGATCGGCGTTGAAGGTCGTTGACTCCGATCCTAAACCGACATAGCCGAATCGGGTATTACCCGTTCCAAAGGTGCTGCCACCCATCGCCGGCCGTTCATGGTAGCCATCGATGAATATCGTTGACGTACCGTTGTCGAAGACGCCCGCCACGTGGTGCCACTCGTTGTCGTCCACGCGGGAAGAGCTGCCGTAATCGAGCTGACCCGTATCGGTCCACACATCCCAACCGACCTGCCCGGGACCGCCACCGTCACCATTGATCTCGAGACGCCAGTACTCGTTGCGATCAAAGGAGGCAATGATCTGGTTGTCTTCGATATCCGTCCGTATCCAGGCCGTGACGGTGACTTCCGGCAGGCCGCTGGAATCGTAAAACAGGCCGTCGATGGCCACATAGGCGTTGATGCCGTCAAGGCGAAGGGCCTGGCCGTTGACGCCGGGTACGAACGAGCTCTGCCCAAACAGGGTGCCCGGGCTCTGGCCGGTGCTGTCCGACGCATCGCCGTCAAAGGCGTAGTGAGCGACCAAGGCCTCATCGCTCGGCTCGGTGGGCGTGACCACCACACGGGCATCGGTCGTCAGTTGCATTTCATCCACGTACACGACGCCCGATCCGTTGCCTTCGATGCCGATCGTCAGGGATGTCACTCGACTCAGAGTCGATGCACTGACGCTGGACAGGGGAATGGTCCACCTGTTCCAACCCAGGTGCATCAGGTCGGATGAGGCCCCGTCGTAGGACACCTTGGTGTCGTTGATCTTGAGGTACAATCGGCCACCCGTATTGGCCGGATTGCCCCGGAAGAAGAGCACCAGACTCTGGACACCGTGATGGGTCCAGTCCATGGCGGCATCAAAGGTACGCGTGGCCTCGGAGCGAGGCGCAGCAGAGTTGTCGAAGTGGATGGGTAACGACTGGCCGCCCCCATAGACGATCGCTGTTTCCGGCGAAAAGTCGCCCAGCGACGGAACGGCACCCACAACGGCCCCATTGTTCCCCGGATTATCGAATCCGTCCATCCAAGTGGC
>JADFHU010000041.1 GCA_022567055.1 Planctomycetota bacterium | reverse complement strand
CCAAGGTGCTAGAGACGAAACTGGGCGATCCAGTCGCTTCAGACAAGCAGGCCGAATCTGCCACGATCACGCACATGACGACCGTCCCCGGCGAACTGCTTGGCACGGCCCCGTACATGAGCCCGGAGCAGGCCCGAGCCAAGCCAGTAGACAAGCGAAGTGACATCTGGTCCTTCGGCTGCGTGCAGTTTGAATGCCTGACCGGCAAGCGGATGTTCAGCGGAGAGGATGTCACCGAGACGCTGGCCACCATCATCAAGGGGGAACCTGACTGGGCAGCATTGCCTGAGAACACCCCACCAACGATTCACCTGCTGCTGCGTAAGTGCCTGAACAAAGATCGCAAGCGACGTTTGCGAGACATTGGTGATGCCCGCATCGACCTGGAACAGGCCCTCGGCGATCCGACCAGCTCCATCATTAGGCTCTCCGATCGGGCACTTCAGGAATCCACTAAGCCGACTGGAACCCAACGAATACTCGCTATTGGGGTCATGCTGGGAGGTCTTGTTGCAGGTAGCCTGGTCTGGTTTATGAGGCCACTGCCTCCTTCGCCACTACCACGATGGGCCGACCTCAATATTCACAGCGAAGACCCCATTACGACGCGCTTTAACGCCCTTGCCCTATCGCCCACCGGTGACAACATAATCTGCAATCTGGTGAATGAATTCGGACTGCTTTACTTCAGGTCGCTGACGGGCGATGGTAAAGAGGGCGCCATCGCCGGAACCGACCAGGCAGTTTCCATGTTTTTTCCCCCGGATGGAAAATCAATAGTTTTTTTTACCCTCGACGGCTCACTGATGAGGGTCCCTGCGGATGGCGGAGCCCCCAGATTGATTGCGAACGAGGCCATCGGAAATTTCAGCTCGTCACGGGGAAGCACCTGGACAGAAAAGGGAATGATCGTTCATTCAGCCAATTCTATGAACAATGGACTGGTGGCCATTCCCGAGAACGGTGTTCCGCAGCCTCTGACCACCTTGGGGCCTGGGGAAATAAGGCACAGCCGGCCTCAAGCACTGCCAGGCGGCGATCACATCTTGTTCATGACAATAACCAAAATGGGGATCGGAAGCGTTGAGGTGGTGGAGATTGCAAGCGGCCAGTGTCGACAGGTGCTACCCCCAAACCAAGCCTACACCCACGCCAAATACTCACACTCCGGACACCTGCTCTTTGTCAGGGATGGTAATCTCTTTGCCGTGCCCTTTGAATCTGTCGCCAGATGGTGAACGGGTGTTGGTGAGGGTGCCGGCCGACCCCCTTGACGATGCCTCCGTTTCCTTAGACAGGGGCCTGAACACGCTTAAGGTTGTCTTTAACTGGTTCACCGAGTTGAATGAGAAGGCCCCCACGAAGAAATGACATGCAGTTGATCAACGAGACTTTCGCACATTACCAAATCTACGGCACACTTGAACCCCAAAATATCCAATATATTTTCTTGCCGATCCCTTAACTCCGAACGCCACGCATTAGCGCCGCGGTAGCGTGCCCGCTGCAAACTCTTATTCGTTAGACGGAGTTTGCGGTTACGGACTTGATCGCCGAAAGCAGCTCCGCCGGCTCATCAGTCCCGACTCTGTATGTGCGACCATTCTTGAGTTGAATCTCAACCGCATCGAATCCCGAGACGTTGTAGAGCCACCCGTGCGGTGTCAGCTTTAGACCCCAGCCGTAATACCAGAGATGCCGGACGATGGCAGTGTTCCGGCTTGCGTGTGCTCATATTGGTACAAGGTTGTAGGTCTCCAGCTAACGATTAGCTCACGGATGACGGCCCCTCCGTGACTCTCGATTCGCCAACTGGCGTCGGTGGAGCGCCTGGTTCGGCATCGCTTAATCTCCACTCGACTGCGGCAATTCTAAGCCCGTCGCATGTTGGGCAATGGATGAGTTTCCGCTTTCCAATCGACGCGGCTGTCCATCGAACGCCACCCGCCTCCCAAACAGACCGCGAGGTGCCACAAGTGCAACAGCAGATTCGCCAAGCCTCGGAGTGTACTCGAATGCTGTCCGCCCAATCCTGGGGCAAAAGAGCCATAATCGTGCGCTGAATGGTTGTCATAATGGTTCCTCTTTTCCTGCCTGTTCGCGAATGGACCGCACTGCCGAACAAGTGACTCTATCGTTTCTCGATAACTCCCAAAAGAGATAGCCTTAGGCGCGGGAAACTGACCGTAGATCGCCTCTCGGTCATACAGGATATACCGAGCCGGAGGGATGACATCAATCGAAAACCCCCTACGACCCGGTGGGTAGTGGAAAGAGAGTCGCAGGGGACTGAAGATCAGATTCGCTCAAGCAAGAAAACGGCCCCTGGGTGCCGGAGGATGAATCCATTTAGCCCTGATGCTCCCCATGCGGGTTGTGTCCCGCCCTCACAACCTGATGAACATCCGTCCCCTTGACTCGATTCGCGATCCGTCGCGATGCTACTCAAAGCCGATGTGAAGCAGCGGTGCGTCACTGGCACTCCCGTTAAACGACTCGGCTTCCCGGGTTCCCTCGGAGGGATTGGCCGGGTTGTCTGCAAACATCAGCACAATCCCCTCGCCCGACCAGTCGGGCTGATTGACGATCTCCTGGATAATACTGGAAATGTCAGGGCTACGCTCCTCGGGACCCATGGCGTGCACGGTCATCCACTGAGGAATATCCCACACGACCTGCGCAGAGGTCGTCGGCCTGCTACTGATGTCACCGAGCGCTGAACTGAACGTGTCAGGATTCGGGGACAGTTGACCTCCGATCACCAGAGACACGGGCTGGGCATGGTAAGGATTGTTGATATCATCGGCGCTGAACTGCACCCACGCCTCGGTGATGGTCGCACCCTTGGGCACGGCGATACCGACCCATCGGCAGCCGATCGTCTGGAGATTGGCAGGGGCCGCATTGCCTCCTTCATAGCCCAGTTCCAGGTCACTACTGGTCAAGCTTTCCATGACACCGCCGTCCAATATATGCTCTTCGGCATCATCAGTGCTGGCAGAGACCCGCCACGCATCGATGGGCTCGGCAGCCGACTGTGTTAGCGTGATATCGTCGACGTACAGAGTGCCAGTGGCGCCATTGCCTTCAACACCAACGGCCAGGCTGCGGACGCTCTGCAGATTCATTCCCAAGGAGGCGAGGTCGATATTCCATACCTGCCACCCTGCCAGCGCTATATTCCCCGCTGGACCGTCGTAGGGAATCTTGGTCCCGTTGACCTTGAGATACATCTGCCCGGTGTTGCCGGCCGCACCATGGAACCAGACCACCAATTGGGTGACGCCTGCTCTGGTCCAATCCTGCGAAACGGCTAAGGAGCGCGTGGCCTCTGATTGGGCGGCAGCGCTATGGTCGTAATGGATGGGAAGGGATTTATTGCCCCCGTGAACAATCGTAGATTCCGGCGAAAAATCTCCGGTCCCTGGATTCGCGCCAACGAGGGCGCCATTGGCTGGATCGTCAAATCCATCGATCCAGGTGGCCCAGATCTCGAAAAACTCTTCGTCCTTGTAGCTCTCCATGTCGTCGATGATGATGACATCGGCGGTTGTGAAGCTCCAGACATCGCCGGTCCAAGTGCTGGGCTCCATGACGTCATTCACCTCATCGACACGCCAGTAGTAGGTTTGACTCAGTTGCAAATCCACCGCCAGGGTGTCGAAGCTGCTTTCGCTGACATTGCCGGCCAGGGATAAATTGGCGGAATCGGTCCCAAGGTATACATCGTGGCTACCCGCTTCACGTCCATCCTGACCCCATGCTAAGGTGACATCGGGCGACACATTGGTGGCCCCCGATGCCGGACTGGGTAGAGCGGCAAGGGTCGGGACGGAGAAGAACCGCACTTCACTCAAACTGGTCTGCGGTATGAATCCGTGCACGCTGTTGACGGTAATCCGAACGTACTGGGCCGCGGCGCCGCCAAAATCAATCCTGTTGTTCGCGGCATAACCCCCCACTCCGGGCGCCTGTGCGAGTTCCGTGACGCCTGCCAACACGGTCCAATCGGTTCCATTGAGGGAATGCTCGATCACCACCTCTTTGGCTCCATATCCCAGGATGGTTTCGATCAACTGATTGGAATTCCAGACCCACAGTTCGTGAAGTCTGTGTGGCCGATCGAATTCGTACTGGATCCAGGCGGGAATGGCATCACTGACCCACATGTCCGCAACAGCGGTTCCATGGAGGTCCCCCACCAGGCCCGAGCCATTGATGGTGTTCTCGGGTACCGAGGCAGCAGAGGAGGCGGAGGCAGTCGCCGTGAGATCGGTGATTGGGTAGGCGAGTTGTTCCACGCTGAATTGCCACACAGGGCCTGAAAACGCGGTAAAGTCTGGGGCACCGTTGACTTCCTCGACCCGCCAATAATAGGTCTGACCGAATTCGAGCCGCCCCGGATCGAAGCTAAGGCCCGTCTGCCCCTGGCTAGCCAACACGCCGCGTTGATCGCCCGTACTGGCGGCATTGACATCATCGAACACGGTGCCAAAGTAGACATTGCGGGACACGGAAGCCGTGCCCGGCGACCAACTGAGAACTGTGTCCCGCGAGACATCGATCTCGGACTCACCCGGGTTGGGTTGCGTCGGCTTTACGGCAGGCCCCCATTCTATGTGCAGCAATGCCGAGTCGTCCCCTGGGTTGGCCTCGACGGTTCGAAAACCGGCGGCGGGATTGTCCGGATCGTCGATGACGATCAATATCAGGGCACTGCCACGGAACCAACCGGGCTGACCGACTATCTCTTCAATGACTGGGGAGATATCCACGGTCTGTACTTTTTCACCTACGGTAGGATAATGCTCCGGCGACCATGCCACCCGGGCCGCCGTTCCGGGTCTGTCCGAAACATTCGTGTTATCGGCCGCATTGAATTTAGGTCCGCCAGGACTCAGGTCACCGTAGATGATGAGATTGGCCACTGTGTTGGCTTCCAGCTCATCCACTTGGAACTCCATATAGGCCTTGGAAATGGCCGAACCCTGGGGCACATCCACACCTGTGAAGCGGATACCTACGTGTGTATTGCCATCAGCGACAAACTCCAGATCACTGCTGGTCATGTACATGCGTGATGCCTGCTGTTCGACATCGTCGTTCTCGTCCTGGATTTGGCCCTCCCAGACGGTGTCGGCCCAGGACGCACCTGCACCCATGCCCAGTATGAGTGCGATAGAAATGGAATACATGAGTTTCTTAGACATAACACACCTCCTTCAGACAGATTCTAATAACAACGGATGGGTCTTGCTCACGTGCAACGCCCAAATCAAATAACATGAAACGCCGATTAGCATGAACCTCCAATGATGAACAACCAAATTATCGGACTTTAGCAAAAATAGCGTATTTTATTTGCTGACAAATTGCAAGGTTTTTTCGAAAAGGCCCAAAACCAGGCCTGGTTCAAAACCATACTGGCATGGGTACCAGCCCGCCTACCCCCTTCGTTGTCGTTGTAGTAATCGATTAACTGCAGAGCCACTTCGTCGTTACGATCACGACAACGACGAAGGACAGTGTAACCGTGAACTGAACCAGGCCCAAGACCACAACACCTGTCACCTGTCAATCGTAACCAACTGACAGAATTTGACTTATGACTGGACAGCAGTGATTCACGATGATGATCACGTGGCTCGCGCTCACGACTCACATTGGAATGGCACCAACTCACCGTCCGCTTGAAATATCCCCTCAGACTCTTCCGGGCTAGGTACGCGCCCCCGCAGCGCTTCGTACACGCTGGCAGACACATAGACCTCATTTAAATGCAAGGTATCCTGAATCCGTACCACGCGGGCCCGGCTCGTATCGGCCAGACCACAGGCGCGCAGCGCAATCTCATAGGCCTTCTCCGCAGTCTGTGCGACCAAGGGCGTCTTGCCCCTTTCCAGGAAGGTCGAGGTAATCACATTCTCAGACGTGACTGGGTGGTCTATCTTGTCCGCCAGCCGTTTTGTGATCACGTCCGCAAATCCCATGCCCGCGGCGTTGCCGTGCGTGGCCTCGGTGAGATCTGTGACGACCAATGTGCCGATTGCAGGCATCTCCGGCTCAGGCTGGCCCCGGATCATCAACCTGCCAATAATGTTGGAATCCATGCCCGAACCGCTGATGTCCTTGCCCATACGATCCACAATCAATACATCGATGGCCTCGACCGGCAGGCGGGGCATGTTGGCACGGGCGAGTTCCAGCAAGCCGGGCTCCTCCTGGGGGATGGCATCGGGTAGGAGTGCCTTGATCAGGGCGGTCTGCTCCCGGGCGTTCTCCACGACGCCCAGACCCAGCAGGACTTTTCCGGTCGCCAGCACACGAAGTGCGGTGGGTGCCAGCCTGTCCCGCAGGCCGGCCAGGCCCAGCCGGTGCATCTCCAGGGCCTGGGTATGCTTTCCCAAACCGAGAACGCACATCTTCATCAGACCGCTCTCATAGCGGCCGTGGAAGTCGGTGTGCGGTTTGATCCGGTTGATGATGACGATGCCGTCGGATTCATAGGCCAGTCGGTCCATGCGCACTGGATGGCCCAGGTCGCCGGAATCCAGAGTCACGACGTCCATCGACGCGCGTATGGGGACACCGACGGTCTCCGACGACACCCCCAGGTTCTCCAACACAGCCTGTTGGCCTTCAGCCGTACCCCCACCGTGACTGCCCATGGCCGGGATCACGAAGGGACTGGCCCCCATGTCTTTGAGGGTGAGCGCCACCGTCCGAACAATCGTCGCTAGATTCGCCAAGCCGCGGCTGCCCACGGCGATGGCCACGCGTGCCCCAGGCTTTATTGAGACGCTCAATCCCTCTAGTCCGCGCCGCACTTCCGCGGGCACATCTTCGATGCCTGGGAGTTGGTTGGGGAACGACTGCTCGATCTTGATCAGTTTAAGGCTCATAGCATGCACCACCTTAACGTACGGTATGGGAATTGAGAATTGCAAATTGAGAATTGGCGATGTCCTAACAATTTCAAATTCTCAATTCTCAATGTCACTCAGTCACGACCGCTCATGAAACGATCTCCTGTTTGGAGATCTGTTTCCAAACACCCTCAGGCCAAGGATAGCTGCCCGGCTTGGCGAACACCAGAGGCGTTTCATCGGTCTGTATCGGTTTCAAACAGCCGACGCCGAGCAAATCGAAGGGGACCACCTCGAAGCGGGACCAGTTCATTCTCTCCATCAAGGCTGTGGCCGTGGCCCCGCCCTCGACAAAGACCTGCCGAATGTCGCCCTGCCTCATGATCTTTACAGCGGCGTCAATCAAGGGTTCCAACAATGCGGCGGGCTGCGAGCTAGATGCAGTCTCCTGGTCCGGCCGATGAGGTTGGCCCAGTGCAATCATCACGGCGCCGGAGGCTCTCAGGCTGGCGATGGCTTCATGGACCCTCCGATCCTTGGCCCGCAGGGACAATACGTTGACACCGTGACTCTCAGCCTGCTGTCGAATCCCCTGGTGCCAGGCGGCAGGACTGCCGCACACGAACAGGGCCGGGCCGGGTGAGGTCGTTGGGATGTTCGGTCTCTGCGGGAGGGTTCGTTGCTCACACCAACGGTCCAGGAGCGCCGCAAAGAAATCCGCGGCGCCGGCGGCTAGGGTCTGCCCGTCCACTTCCCCGGCACGTCCGTTCAGATCCCTCTGGGAATGCGCATCGGGAATGATCAGGCCATGCGGCGGGCTGGTTTCATGGACACGGATCGATCGTAGCGTACAGGAACCCACCTGACCCAAGGCTTGGACAACATCCGCGCATCGCTGGGGATGATCGGGATCCGATGCAAAGACAGTTTGATCGAGCGGGCGATCATGGACGAAATACCTGCCGTCACGGATGCAGCGATCCTTACTGGGATTGGCGGGGATAAAAATGATGCGTTCGCGACCGACCGCCTGGGCCAAGGCCTCCAACTCGGCCCGAACATTGCCCCTCAACACGGAATCGGTCTTCTTGTAAATAAACTCCGGACGAAGCCTTGCAGCCTGTTCATAGACGGATCGTATCTTAGCCGCCGCGGCTTCCGGCGAGAGCGAGCGCGTCTGTGTATCGATGGCGATCACATCGGCGGAACTGGAAGGCTCTGTCTGAAGACCTGCCGACGGAGCTTTCAGAAAGAGCCCCGGACCGACCGTGACCTGCACCTCGGCTTTCAGCCCCCGGGAGGCCGCGATGCCGGCCAGTTCGGCGGCGCCACTTAGGTCATCGGCGAGAATGAGGATCATGTTTGGGGGCATATTGATACTGCAGTTCAGCTTAATTTCGGGTAACACTATGCATGGACCAAAATCCGAAGCACTAAATCCGAAATCCGAAACAATACCAAATGTCCAAAATCCCAATTCTCAAAACAAGAACGACAAGTCAGCAGCAAGCGGTGTTTGGCATTTTGGCATTTTGAGATTTGAATTTGTTTCGAGTTTCGAGATTCGGATTTCGTGCTTAACTCGACGAGTATAACTGTTCACATCATAGCCCATTATTAACGGTACAGGAAAAGAGTACTAGGAACCTGCAAGTTTCACCGCCAGGCGTAGAGCACAGTACATGCTGCTCGGGTCGGCCTTGCCCGCCCAGGCGATATCGAGGGCCGTCCCGTGGTCGACACTGGTGCGAATGATGGACAGTCCCAGCGTGGTATTCACGGCGGAGTCGAATGCCAAGGTCTTCACGGGGATGTGACCCTGGTCATGGTACATGCACACGAAGACATCGGTTGCCTCCCGTTTCCAGGGCAGGAAGGCGGTGTCGGCAGGCAGCGGTCCCTCGACGTCGATGCCCTTTGTCCGGGCGTTTTTGATGGCAGGCTTGATAATCCGCTCTTCCTCATTGTCTCCGAAGAGACCCTGTTCCCCGGCATGCGGGTTTAACCCGCAGACCACCACCTTGGCCTTGTGTCCACGGATGCGTTCGAGGCTCTCAGCCGACAGTTCGATGACCTCCTGCACGCGTTGGATGGTCAGCAGCTTGGGCACCTCTGCATACCCGACGTGTACCGTGGCAAAGGTACAGGTAATCTTCTCGGAATACTGCATCATGCACCAGCGATCCGATCCGGCCCGGTCGGCGAAGATCTCCGTGTGACCCGGATAGGGGATGCCGGCCAGCGCCAGGGCCTCCTTATTGATCGAGGCGGTAGAAACGGCGGCGACGTGTCCGGCCAGCGCCGCATCGATGGCGGCATTGATATAGGCAAAACTCGCAGCTCCCGTGTTGGCGTCAATCTGTCCCGGCTTGAATGCGGCATGATCCAACGCAGTGACATCCGCGATGGCCGGTTGTTGCACCCGCCGCAGTTCCTTGAAATCGTTGCCGGGAAAAACGGGGAAACGATCGTTCAGCTTCAGCTTCCGGGCGCATCGTTTCAGGATGTCCGCGTCCCCGAAGAGAACCGGTATGCAGAGTCTGGAAATCTCCGCACTGTTCAACGCGTGCAGGCAAACCTCCGGACCGATTCCGGCGGGGTCACCCATGGTAAGGGCAATGGTTGGTTTGTTCATGTGTCGCGCACTCAGATGGCTCAGAAATGGCGCGGAGTCTAGTCAGACCACGGCATGCCTGGCAATTGGGCTCCATGCCATACCGCGACGATCCAAATTCTCTTTCCTTTGATTCTGTAGAAGAACCGATAAGACATGACACCAATTTCTCGGAAGGGAAGATCGGGAAATTCATGAATCGTTTTTCCGGAATTGGGAAACCTCTCTAAACGCTTTAAGACGCTTTCTACTTTATTCCGAAACCGAACGGCGGCTGTTGGCTTGTCCTCTCTTACGTACTTTACGGCGGAAAGAAACTGGCTGCGGGCCGAAGGCGTGAAGCGGACTTTCATTTGTCCTGCTCTTTAAGAAGAGAATCGGCCTCCTTCAGCACGCTGTCGAGGCTGTAACCCTGGTTCTCGGCAATCTCCTTTTCGCCTTTTGCTAAGAGCCTTAACAATTCCCGTTCATGCTCGGATTTTTCATAGCTCTCAACGCTCAACATAATAGCTGCGGCACGTCCCCGTTGGGTTATGATAAGAGGCTGCTGGGAGTTTTGCACGCTTTTGAGAACCAAAGCTGCGTCCTGGCGCAGAACTGAAATGGGTACGATTCTTGGAATCTTTGACATAACGTATCTCCTTTAATACATCCAAGTGTACGTTTGCATGTACGCCATGTCAATGGTAATGATCGATCTGTCTGAACTGTTTACTGATCGCATCTCGACTGTCTTCGACCCAGAGACGCCATGCGGCCCGAACTCATGGCCGAGGGCAGACCCGAAGGGAACTCGTGGATGTCTGACCGCCCACCACTGATTACTGATTACTCAGACAGCAACAAGCGCCCCCGCCTCCATGGTCAATCTGCGATCGGCAAACCGTTCCATGGAAGGATCATGCGTCACCATCAGGACCGTGCCACCCGCCTCCGTGAAGGAAGTTAGTGTTCGGAGCACGATGTCACTGTTCTCGGGGTCGAGATTGCCGGTGGGTTCATCCGCGAGGATCAGGTCGGGCTCGTTAAAGAGAGCACGGGCCATACCCACGCGCTGACGTTCGCCGACACTCAGAGCGGCGGGTAGGTGGTCCGCCCGGTCCTGCAAACCAAACTCAGTCAACAGTTCATCCAAGCGCGTCTGAGTTTCCCTTCGCGGTTGCGGGAGGGTGGCAGCGAGGATGTTGTGACGCACGCTCAGATAGGGTATCAGGTGAAACTGCTGGAAGACAAAGCCGATATGTTGGGCCCGCCACCGCGCCCGCTGCTGTGCCGACTGGGCATAGACATCGAGGTCACGAAAGAGGACTTTCCCCCGCTCGGGCGTCAGCAGGCCGCCGCAGGTCAGCAGGAGCGTGGACTTGCCGCAGCCACTCGGCCCCCGAACGGCGACAAACTCTTTGGGTTGCAGGGTAAGCGCTGTCTCGGACAACACAGGGATCTGCGCTCCGCGTGGACCGCAATAGGTCTTGTGTACCTGCGCCAGCTCGAGCATGCTATTCCTCACGGAGGACCAGGGCGGGATCCTGTTGTGCGGCCATCAACGCCGGCAGCCAACTGGAAAGGGCGGTGACGAGAGGCGTCACCAAGGCCACTGTCACGATCAAGGCTGGGGGAAGTGTATCGGGAAGGGAGTAGGACTCGACGGTTCCCCGCAGACACACGGCCGCCAAGACCATAGCACCTAGTATGCCGACCCCCGCGCCCAGCAAGCCCAACAGAAGCGCCTTTCCCAGAAACACCTGGAAAATCTGCGCCGTATGTAGGCCCAAGGCACGGAGGATCCCTATTTCCGTGCGTCGCTCGCGCACATTGAGATAGGCCAGGATCACGATCAGCAGCGCACAGGCCACCAGTACCAGGGGAACCAAGATGGCAGAGAGTTTCTCCCTCTCCTTCTTCAGAGCAAGTTGGGCCTTCTTCTCCGAGTCCAGTAGCACCTCGGTCATACGGGTCGCTTCCTGTCGCGCCTCGGCGCGAGCCAGCGCCTTGCTACGCAGCTCAATGACTTGAGTGTCAGGCAGAAAGCCCTGGATCTCTTTACGCACGAGCGGCAGGTCTGCCCAGGCACAGGCGCATTCCAAGGCCATCATCAAACTGATCTGTCCGGGTTTTGCCAAGAGCTGCTGCGCCTGGCCCAGATCGATCCAGAGGGTAATGTCATCGATGCTGCCCCGCTCCGGATGTAGGCCGGCCACTGTAAATGCGGTGCCCATCAAGGTGAGCGTGTCACCCGACTTCAGGGCCAGGCTCTGGTGCAATTCGTAGCCCACGGCCACCGTTCCCGGTTCCACGGGTCGCAGAATGGGTTTCTTATTGTCACGGTGTGCCCAGGGCATTTCGCCCTTGACCCCAATCAAGAGGATCTTCCGCTTCTGCTCCGGCCAGGTCAGCTTGGCCTGTAGCATCGGTAGGAGGTGACGCACGGTCACGATGTTGGGTTCATCCGCCAGTTTCTTGGCATAGGCCTCGGGCATGGTCTTGTCCGCGTAGTTCTCGGCGTAGAAATCACCCAGGTTCTGATCTTTGGGCAGGACCAGGATGTTGAAGCCCATACGCGTGGTGATATCACGAAACTCAGCCTCCATGGCCTTGGTCTGTTGCACCAGGTCCGCCTGCTTCGTCGCGATCAGATCCTCGGTGCGTCGATCATAGAGATTGAGCAAGAAGACGGCGGTCATCAGGCAGGCCGTGGCGCAGGCCACCGAGAGCAGACCCAAGAAAAAATTGAGCCGGCGGTGGATGATTTCCCGCAGTACCAAGAGCGCTAGATTCATACCCTTCATGACCCCTTTAACAGGAAAGCCGTTCCCCCTCCGAGAGCGACGATCCCTAGCAGCGCCAGCACCAATAGACTGCGATTCATTCGGCCAGCCGGCGGACTCGACAGATCGGGACTGTTGGCATCGATGTGATATTCATCCGGGCTGGCGACAGCAACTGCATTCGCATCGGCGCTAAAGTCATTGGTGGAATCGGTGGCCCCAATGGGATCAGTGGTATCAGTGGTATCAGTGGTATCAGTGGTATCAACCACACCAGGGGCATCAGACGCTGCCGCACTCAGGTCGGACACCAGCGCGGCCCCGGGGACGAGGAGGTCTGTCGGTATCTCTTCGTCCCCGATCATACCCATGATCCTGGCATCCCAGTCCACGAAGACCGGCAGATCGACACCGGGATTCAACTGCTTGACCTGGCAGGAACAGGGACCGACCAGGAATTGACAGAGTTCGGCGATGGTGTCCAGCACGACATCGGCTTGGTCCAAGACGATCAGAGCCCGTGCGCGTCCGAACACCGGGACCACTGCCGGCAGGAGCGAACCCTCCTCTGCGCTGACGATGTCCTTGAACACGGAGGCCAACACCGCTTCGCGGGGATCGTCCATATCCATGGGCAGGATGGAGAAGTCGATCTTGAGTTCGATTTCCTCACTCAGTGCCGTGTCGTACAGGGTGTCGGCGGAATCGAGTTCGTGGGGTAGCTTGAGAGTGGCCTCCATCTCCTCCAGTCCCTCTTCCAAGGCCTTGGTCACCGCTTCGTCTTTCGCTGGATCGCCGCTGCGCAGCAGCAGCCACACCGCCGTCTCTCCCTCAGTCAAGCGCTCCGCCAGGGCGCGACGCACCGGTGACTCCGTCAGCAGCGTCACATTGTCGGCAGACAGGGGCGCATGCCAGAGGACCAGGTCTTCTCCTCCCATGGCGGGGGGGAGTAGCACCATGAAGGGAAGCGACGCCTCGGGAAACTGCTCCCAGATGGCGGTCAAGGGTTCCGGAATCGACTCGGCCGTATCGACCGCCTGCAGCATCAGCGGAGGTCTGCCGTAGCCTATCTCTCTGAATCCCTCGAGATGACGCTGAAGGTCCTGCTGGGTGTCTGACAGCGGTCCCTGATGAAAGATGACCAGGCGATAGGAATCGACAGGCCAGCGTTCGAGTGCGTAGCGAAATACCGGCACCGAGCAGGCATAGAGCGGCAGGGCCAGGCACAGGCCAATTAGCAAAACGACACAGCCAATTTTGATGCGGTGGGTCGTCACAATTCTAACTTGTCGTGTGTCTCGTCGCGTATACGTTTTCATAGGGCCCTCGCTACTTCGGAAAGAGGTTCAGGGTTAATGTCCATGCCTGTGGTCTTCGATCCCTGCAGGCAAACGATACGCCCATCGCGCAGGGACACGAAAAGACGTCCATGGGCGGCAATCATGCCGTCGAACACGGGCGGTGACGAAAGCTCGATGCGCGTCATCTCGCGACCATCAGTCGCGGACAGGGCGGAAAGGTACGCGCCACGACGCCCCTCAAAGGCGGCGTAGGGATCGGCGGAGTCCAGGACATCGGGCGGACCGGCCACAAAGAGGGTATCGCGTGTCTTGACCATGGCCTTGATACGGATCGGCAGGAAGGTCTTCCACACGGGCGCTTCGGTACGCGTATAGCCGACGCCCTTGTCGTACTCGTAGGCCTGTTGGTCGAGGGGTATCCACCGCTCGTCCCCGCTCTTGCCGTCTTTCTTACCGCGCGAATACTCGGATTGGGGCAACCAGGCCACCGGCTCGCTCGAACCCGCTTCTCCGTAGACCTGCGGCTCGGTCGTGTTCTTATCCGCAAACAGAAGATAGCCTTCCTTGCCCGGGAAGAACATGGGACTGTGCACGTTGCGCCGGTAAAAGGCACGCACCGCATAGGTGCGTTCATCATCGACCACCAGCAACTGACCGCTCTTGGGCGCCTGATTACCGAGTTGAAACCCCGGCCAGCGGCGGCTGTACATCCAGTAGGTACGGTTGTACCAGGAGTCATCCAGCATACTCGCCGTAGAGAAGATGTGCATCCCCACATCCTGCGCGCCCTTGTTGGAGAGGACCGGCACGGGGACTTCCTGGAGTTCGGGGGTCAGCTTCAACTGACGCATATAGATGTAGCCGCCCTCGGCCGTCAGGATATCGCTGTTAGCGCCGGGACTGAAAAACCCCAGGTTGCGTTCCCCGGTGGCCCGATGCGGGCCCGCAAGCCGGGTGCGGTAACGAATGCGACCACTGGGAATGTCTAGGCCGTATAGCGCGATGCCGCCATCCAAATAGGTCGAGCGACCGGCGGCACAGTAGGCCACGTTGTCTAAGACCAGAATGCTGCCGTGCACCGGCCAAGCGGACTCCAAGCGGTCGAAGGCGCCCACGCGGCGATCCTGCGGCGCGGCGTGGCCGTGGTGCAGATGCCGACCACGTTGCTGGCGCAAGTCGATTCGTCGGTGGGCGGCAAGACCGGCATCAATCATCCGCTCGGCAAGAACATGATCGGCGCGTTCCACCAGCCCAACGCGGTGATCGCCGACATTGACACGCTGCGCACGTTGCCCCCGCGCGAACTGGCGGCGGGCATGGCCGAGGTCATCAAGCACGGGGCAATCGCCGACGCCGACTACTTCGCTTGGATCGAGGACCATATCGCCGGGCTGAACGCCTGCGACACCGGCCTGATGGCCGAAGCGGTGCGACGCTCCTGCGAGA
>JADFHU010000585.1 GCA_022567055.1 Planctomycetota bacterium | reverse complement strand
ACCCTCGTAGTTGCTCCACCCTTGCAGAGTAGCATCATCAAAATTGTATGTAAAATCTTCCGCCTGCACACTAATGCCTGGCATAAACATCATGACAATCATAGAAAC
The DNA here is from genome assembly GCA_022567055.1 of Planctomycetota bacterium. Taxonomy (GTDB): domain Bacteria; phylum Planctomycetota; class Phycisphaerae; order Sedimentisphaerales; family Anaerobacaceae; genus JAIPFM01. Next base: position 3,999 of record JADFHU010000585.1, on the reverse strand, counting down.
CAAGAATTTCGTCGTCTTCATGCTTATCTCCTTCCAAAAAAGTTAGCGAGATGGATGAGGAATACCCTGCTGAGTTGACATGTTGTCATTGAGTCACCCGTCCCATCGCGAGGTTAATGAAAACCTCCTTACGAGAATCGAACCCATGTCGGCCAAGTGTTTCTCATCCGACCAATGGATCTTTCAGAACCTACTGTCGGTGCCTTTCAAGCTACCGGTCACAATTGTAGCGTATCCAGTTTCTGAAATGAATAGTAATCGTCAGGTTTTTTTTTGCCGTAAATTCGATTTATCGCAACAATTCCATGTCTGTCGCCGTCAAGTCCGATGTCCGGAGAATCATGCTTGTTTATTGCTCAGATGGGAAATTCCAGGTACTATAGGTGTTTTAGGGGCATGTGCGTCTTTAATCCATACGTGCTGGATCGGGATAAGAGACTTCATTAGTTGAAGGAACGCCTCATGATACGAACAAAGAAGGGTTTTACGCTTATCGAACTGCTCGTAGTAATTGGTATTATCGCCGTGCTTATGGCCGTTTTGATGCCGTCGTTGAGACGTGCTCTAGAGCAGTCCCGAAGAACCGTCTGCGGCAATAATGTGCGACAGCAAAGCATGACTCTACTCATGTATGCCCACGAGAACGATGGTAAGCTGCCGGTGTCGACATTTGGTGGCGGTGAGTGGCTGTGGGATATTTCATATTTCGCTACGGATGCGATTATCCGCAATGGCGGAACGAAGAAGATATTCCGATGTCCCTCCAATCCGATTAACACAAGCGAGCAAAATTACTGGCGATACAGCGAATTCCGTAATTTTTTTAGTTCAGGAATCGATACGCCTGAGCCAACCCTCGATGTGGAAAGACAGCAGCACTGGCGAGTGGTCAGCTACTCCTATCTCATGGAAACCAGCGGAGGCCGCGGAGACATCTTCGCCGCAGGTGACGCAGGTAATGAGGGCACGAGACCGGATCCTCATAGAGAGTTTATCAGGACAACCATACAGGTCGGGAGTCACTCTCGCATGGAATTCGTTTTAGACACGGTCATTAGGCGGCCGAATGGCGAGTGGTTGGCTGGGGATCGTCTCGCTGATTTTGCACAGGGGACCAATCATATGGATTCAAGAGACCCGGACGGCGCTAATATCGGTTTTTTGGATGGGCATCAGGAGTGGCGTCATTTTGCAGACATGTACCAACGCTATACGAGACAGGGAGTGTTTTTCTGGTGGTAGACATTTTTACTTGATGTCAGCCAACCGTGAGCAGTGGAACGAGAAGCGCCAAGTTGAGTTGCGTCTTTGTTGTTGCCGGATGACCCAACGAGATCGCGGAGTCGAGGATCAACTCTTTGCTGGGTGCGATTTGTAGAAGTCATACCTACATTATCGTCCGTGAAGGATTCAGGGAGAACTGTTTCACGGCCTGGATGACCTAAATCCGGTGAAAATAGGGCGTGGAAGACAGGTTGAAATCAGCGATGATTGACGAGGTCTCGTCCAGATGAGTTCAGATGGGTGTGGTGAATAGCACCGAACTCTCTCTGCTCATCCGACAACTAAGGAAGGACGCAATAATGAGGCAATTCTCTAAGTTCTCGCTGAATTTGATCCTGTGTCTGTTGTCTGCCTCTAGCGGTCAATTGCTGGCCCGTTCACAAGCGCCCTATCCAGCGAGCCAGATTATCACAAAACTGACGTGGGACCCGGAAGTAGTGAAAATGGAAGGTTGCATCAGCGGAGACAACTTGCCGATTGCTTGGGTCAATGACAGTCTCCAGGTGACGGCCTTCTGCGATGGAAAAGGCTTTGCCGCTGATGCCCCGGACCTGTCTTTGGGATTTGCGATTGTTTCGGGGGATCCACCCAGCTTTCGTGCAGAGAATTTCAAAACTGATGCCGACACGCCAAAGGGTGGGGGTCCGAAAGGGATTAAGGCCAGTGATATGATCATGGTAGAGGGGGCCCTGTACATGTTTGTCAGAAACTACAAGCCTCCCGGATCGGAGGACTTCACCAATGCGCGATTGGCCTGTTCAAACAACCTTGGTGTCAACTGGACTTGGGCTGACTGGCACTTCTCAGAGACATTCGGTTGTCCGGCATTCGTGCAGTTCGGAAATGATTATGAAGGCGCGAGAGACAGTTATCTCTACATTGCCTCTCAAGCAAATGACAATGCGTACGGCTATTCACCGGATGTCGTAATGGCTCGGGTAGAGAAGGATCGAGTCATGGACAGGAACGGCTACCTTTTTTTCTCCGGTCTTGATGAAAACGGCGTCCCGCTTTGGTCGCGCGATATCTCAGAACGAAAAGCCATCTTTACGGATCCCAAGGGAACACAACGTATCGCGATTGCACATAATGCAGCTCTCGGTCGATACATCCTGACGACCTCTCATCTGTCTGGCAAGAAGACGACGCATACCGCAGCGTTGGGGGTTTTCGAAGCTCCAGAGCCGTGGGGTCCCTGGTCAACGGTCTACTATGAGGACCACTGGTCGGTTGCGGATGGGAAAGACTGCCGCACATACCATCAGCGATTTCCACCCAAGTGGATGAGTTCCGATGGCAAGTCGATGTGGCTGCTTTACTCGGGACTGGACTGCGGCCTGTACACGTTCTGCGTGAAAAAGGCCATGCTTGAGGTCGCTCGAGTGGGCTCTCCAGAGTCCGAGCCTGAAGCGGACGTGACTAGAACATTCTCTATCGTGGCTGTTGATCCTGAAAGTGGTGTTTGTGGCGCGGCTGTAGCCAGTAAATATCCGGCGGTAGGAAAGATCGTGCCATATGTTCGCGCAGGCGTTGGTGCGTTTTGCACTCAGCATTGGCATAATCCTGAGTGGGGAGAACGCGCCCTTGATATGCTTGCTAAGGATACCCTACCTGAGCAGGTGCTGGCTGAGCTGCTCGGCGACGACGCCAAGCGCGAAAAGCGTCAATTGGCAATCATTGATATGTCAGGCCGCGTTGCAATCCATAATCCAGCCAAGGCCGATCCATCGGGGATATGGTGGGGGGCCGTATCAGGCAAATATTACTCATGTCAGGGCAATACGTTGGTCGGCCGAGAGGTGGTCTTTGCCATGGCCAGGGCATACGAGGAAACAGAAGGCAGTCTGGCAGATCGACTGATGGCAGCATTGATAGCGGGCGATTGTGCCGGAGGGGACCATCGCGGACGCTTGGCCGCGGGTATTCGCGTGGCGAGGGAGGGTATTGACGGCACCTGGCTCGAACTATACGTGGACAAGAGCGACGATGCCGTGATCGATCTTGCCAGAAAATATGCTGCTCTAAGCCACGAGGCCAAAGGAGCTTGGCGAGGCGGGATGCTCCCGTTTGAACACCCTTGCGCTGACAGAACTCAACGTTCTGGCAAGGTCGAACAGTAAGCCATCATCCCTTCCAGCCAGCAGCCACGCGACTCTCGCAACGGACGTGTGTATTGCACAGTATTGACGACATACAAGGCCGTTGTCGAGAGAATAGATCTCGTCATTCGGTTCAAGCAAGAGAATCCACACTGGGGATACCAGAAGATCGGCGACCAGATCGTTTATCTGGGCTATCAGATTAGTAAGTTCAGCGTGAAGAACATTCCCATTGAAAACGGCTATGATGGCTGACAGAAAGGAGGGTAACGGGGCGAACGCCCACCGATACAATATTTACGAACAGGGCAGAATGGGGACCAACCCTTACGATGATTATGAACTTTATTGGTCGCAGGCGCCGGTGGCTTATGTCACGAAAATAACGACCCCTCTTCTTTGCGTCCAGGGAGAGTCTGACAACACCGTTGCTTGGATTGAAGCCGTCGAGTTGTATAATGCCATGCGCTTTAACGGCAAAAACATTATTATGCTCTCCTATGCCAATGAAGGGCACAGTCTTTCAAAACGCGTCAACAAGATCGACCTCACCAAACGGATGCTTGAATACTTCGATCATTATCTGATGGACAGACCCGCCGCAGACTGGATCACG
>JADFHU010000584.1 GCA_022567055.1 Planctomycetota bacterium | reverse complement strand
CGTCAGCATCTCGGGGTTCCAGTTCAGTTCGAGCGAATAGCTCGCTGCCGTCGTCTCAAACGTGGTGAGGTCGATCAGGAGCGGCAGGCTGAAGGACTCTTCCTCCACGGCGTCGATTGCGCCAGTCACGAATTGGGCCACCACGTCTCCCGCAAAAATCCCGGGCGCGCCGTCGGCCACGGGAAAGCGATAGAATTCCCCAACAAGGTTGCCGGCCAAGAGCAGCGCGCCGTCCACGACCGCCATGCCATACAACCGACCGTCCGTCGGCGCTAAACCGAGAAGGGTGGCGTCGAGCGACACGGCGGACGGGTCGTACACCCAGACTTCGCCGAAACTGGTCCCGATATACACCAGGCCCGAGCTACCGACAGCGATGCCGCGCGGGCTGAACTGGAAGCGCTTAAGCTGGCCGCGCTTTCGGCCGCTGAACGAGAGACCCTGGCTGCGACAGAAACGAGCATCGCGAAGACCCGGCAGGCCCTGGACGCCCTGCCCAAGCCTGCGATGGTCTATGCGGCCACCGCCCGGTTCAAGAAACAGGGTAACTTTAAGCCACCCAACGCCATTCGTGACATCCAGTTGCTTCGTCGCGGCGATGTCGGTCAGCCCGCGGGCAGCGCGCGACCGGGGGCCGTCGGCTTGATCGCGACGCTACCTGCCCGCTTTGACCTGCCCGAGGGCAGCGGGGAGGGCGCAAGGCGTGCTGCCCTGGCCCGGTGGATTACGGATCAGCGGAATCCCCTCACCTGGCGATCGATCGTGAATCGGGTGTGGCACTATCACTTTGGCAGGGGAATCGTCGATACACCCAATGACTTCGGTCGCAGGGGGTCGCCCCCCACCCATCCCGAACTGCTCGACTGGCTGGCCCGCGGCTTTCTGGAGAGCGGGCAATCCCTGAAATGGCTCCACAAGAAGATCGTGACCAGCGCCACCTATCGACAGCAGTCGCGCCACAACCTGGAATTCGCAGAGATCGACGACGCCAACCGCACCTACTGGCGCATGAATCGCCGGCAACTCGACGCGGAAGCGCTGCGCGACAGCGTCTTGATGGTCAGCGGCATGCTTGACCTGACCATGGGCGGGCCGGGCATCGACTACTTTCGATTTGAAGACGATCACTCGCCCCGATACCTCTACGATCAGTTTGATCCAAATGCGCAGGGTGCCCATCGCCGATCCATCTATCGCTTCATCGTGCGTAGCGTCCCCGATCCGTTTATGACCTGCCTGGACTGTGCCGATCCGGCGCAGAGTGTGCCGGTGCGCAACCAGACATTGACGGCGCTCCAGGCCCTTGCGACGTTCAATAACCCCTTGATGATCCGACAGGCCGTTCATTTTGCCCATCGTCTTCGGGCGCTGTCCGACAATGCCGTCGAACAGATCGATAGCGCTTTTCAGCTTGCCCTGGCCCGGCACCCGAGCACCGCAGAGCGCCGTGTTCTAGACGATTACCGAGCGACCCACGGCCTTGCCGCCATGTGCCGCCTGATTTTTAACAGCAACGAATTCATGTTTGTGGACTAAGGCCGATGAAAGCGACAGATCACTATCACCGACAAGGTCCCATGAACCCCCCGATGAGTCGCCGTTCCTTCCTCTGGAACTATGGCGGCGGATTGGGAGGCATCGCACTGGCCTTTCTGTTGGGCAGGACGGATCGCGGGTTGGCGGCCGCCGCGACCGCGCCTCGGCCGGGTCCACACCACGTCCCCCGCGCCAAGCGGGTAATACAGCTTTTCATGTCCGGCGCCGCCAGCCAGGTCGATACCTTCGACTACAAGCCGCAGCTCATCAAGCGGAACGGAGAACCCTTCGATCCCGGAGGAAAGGTTGAACTCTTTCAAAGCGATCCCGGTGTCGTCATGGCATCACCTTGGAAATGGAAACAATACGGCGATTCGGGCAAGTGGATGAGTGGCCTGGTGCCGAATCTCGCCCAATGCGTGGATGACATGGCCTTTCTTCCCGCCATGATTTCCAAGTCGAATGTGCACGGCCCGGCGACTTTCATGCAGACCACCGGCTTCGTGCTGCCGGGCTTCCCAAGTGTGGGATCCTGGGTGAGCTATGCTCTGGGTAGTGATACGGATTCACTGCCCACCTTCGTGGTCTTGCCCGATTCGCGGGGCTTCGGACCCGGCGGACCCAAGAACTGGGCGGCGGGATTCCTGCCCTCCAGCCACCAGGGGACCCTTATCCGTCCTGCCGCGGAGAATCCCATCGCCGATCTCTTTCCGCCCCCAGGGGAGTTTGTCACCCGGGCCATGGACCGGGACGGGCTGGTCGCGCTCACCAAACTCAACCGCGTCCATGAAGCCGCTCGACCGGGAGATTCCCGCCTCGACGCCCGCATTCAGAGTTTCGAACTCGCGGCGAAGCTCCAATTGAGTGCGCCCGAGGTGCTCGATCTGCGGGGAGAATCGCGGGCCACGCGCCGACTCTATGGTCTAGACAACCCCATCACCGAAGATTTCGGTCGCAATTGCCTCATCGCCCGTCGCCTTCTTGAACGGGGTACCCGCTTCGTGCAGGTCTGGAGCGGGGCGGACAACGCCTTTCCACGGCGCAACTGGGATTCCCATGAAGATCTGAAGAAGGATCATGGCGACATGGCGGCCAGCATGGATCAACCTGCTGCCGCGCTCCTCAAGGACCTCAAGTCCCGGGGGATGCTCGACGACACCATCGTCATTTGGACCACCGAATTTGGGCGGATGCCGTGCAGTCAGGGCAGTGCCGGCCGAGATCACAATCCCTTCACCTTCACCTCCTGGCTCGCAGGCGGGGGTATCCAGGGCGGCGTGATCTATGGCCAGAGCGATGAGTGGTCTTACAGAGCCGTCGACAAGCCCACCTACTGCTACGATCTTCACGCCACCGTATTGCATCTGTTGGGTATCGACCATGAACGCTTGACCGTCCGTCACAATGGCATCGATCGCCGACTGACCGATGTGCACGGTCACGTCATCAACGAGATAATTGTCTAAGGGACCGATGCGAGCAAGCATCTTCATCTGGATCTTTCTGATCGGCTTTCAAGCAAACGCCGAAGCCGCCGAAGCAGGCTCGTTACAGAAAGTGCGTGGGGAAATCAGCGATGCCGACACCGGCAAACCGATTCCGGCCCGCGTCTACATCGAGGATGAGCAAGGCGGCTGGCACCACGTGGAATCGAGCGCAGAGGACGGCTCGGCAGTCAGCTACGAAAAACGTAACTGGGTGAATACGAATTCCGAGGAATTTCACACCACCGTCTCCGCCCATCCCTTCCAGGCGCGGCTCGAGCCCGGTCGCTACCGACTCACTGTCGAGCGTGGTAAAGAATACCTGCCGATGAGCAGGGACTTCTCCGTCGCCGACACGCCGGTCTCGTTAAAGGTGTCGCTACGACGGTGGATCAACATGGCGCAGCGCGGCTGGTTCTCCGGTGACACGCATGTGCACCGCAGCTTGAGCGATCTGCCCAACATCATGCTCGCGGAAGATTTGAACGTGGCCTTCCCGCTGACCTATTGGGTGACGCGTGCCTTCAGACCCCCGACCGCCGGTGATAAGTCGTTCGCCGGAGAAGTGCCCGGCGAGTTGATCGAGGTAGACGACACGCACGTCATCTGGCCCCGCAACACCGAATGGGAGATCTTCTCGGTAGGCGAGAAACGTCACACCCTGGGCGCAGTGTTCGCCCTGGGTCACCGGGAGCCCTTCGAACTGGGCGTTCCTCCGGTGAAAAACGTTGCCGTAGAGGCACGGCGTCAGGGGGCCTTACTCGATCTCGACAAGCACGACTGGCCCTGGACCATGACGCTACCGCCCACCATGGGCGTGCATCTCTACGAACTGGCGAACAACCACATCTGGCTGACCGAGTTTGCCTTCACCCAGTGGAACAGTCCGACGCCCGAGTACCTGCGTCCACCGCTACGAGAGCAGTCCGGCAACGAGCGGGAATGGATCCAGTTTACGATGGCCAATTACTACGCCCTGCTGAATTGCGGCTTGAAGATGGTTCCCACCGGCGGCACCGCCAGCGGCGTCCACCCCGTACCGCTGGGATTTGGTCGCGTCTATGTGAATCTGCCGGATGGTTTCAGCT
>JADFHU010000583.1 GCA_022567055.1 Planctomycetota bacterium | reverse complement strand
TTTAGCAATGGCGACTTGTCGCCATCTCTGTGACCTCTGTTTTCTCTGTGGTGTAAATTCCGAAATAAAAAAGGCTAACATCTGAATTCAGAGGGACCTCGTACCTCGGCCCCTGATTCAGGGCGTTGGACGGGGGGAAGAGAGTCCGTGTTCTGTGCCATACATTGATTTGGTATCGACCCTATCCAATGTCAGAGAATTGCCGATAATCTTCTCGGTACGAGCCACCGGACATGTGGCTCCACTTGCCGACCCAGAGCTTTGGAGAGAGCGCCTATGACTCAAAACATCGATACCGTCGTCATCGGCGGGGGCCATGCAGGCCTCTGCATGAGCTACGTGCTACAGCAAGAGGGCCGCGAGCACATCGTGCTGGAGAAGGCACGGCCCTTGGAGCAGTGGCGGTCGGCTCGTTGGGACTCCTTCATGTTGAACACTCCGTTAGCCTACTCCCGCCTGATTGGACAGCAAGACGGCCTCCCTGGCGAGAAGATGAGCATCCCCCTTGCCAAGAGCGTCGGGCTTTGGGACGCACACATCAATGCATGCGAGTTCCCGATCCGCGAGCAGACCGAAGTCGTCTCCGTCGAGCAATCGGCCGACGGAGACCTGATCGTGGAGGTGAAGAGCGGCGACGGGGGCGCGTCGGAGTACAAGGCCCGGAACGTGGTTGCCGCACCCGGAAACTACCAAGTAGCCCGAATCCCCAGTTATGCAAGCAACCTCAAACCAGAGATCCAGCAGCTCCGTGTTGGCACCTACACGAACCCCGACGCCGTGGCTGACGGTGCGATTCTAGTCGTCGGTGGCGGCCAAACAGGGATGCAGATCGGGGAAGAGCTGTTGCAAGCCGGCCGGAGAGTGTTCATTGCGACCTCGAAAGTGAAAGGCTCACCGCGAAGCTACCGTGGTGAAGACGTCTTCTTCTGGATGGATCGGATCGGTTTGCTCACAATGCCGCCCGAGGCGCTTCCGGATCCCGACATGAAGTACGATCGGGTGCCGCTCGTGGGCAACGATCACCCGATCTCCCACCATTCTCTTGCCAGGATGGGGGCTACGTTTCTCGGGCGCCTCAACGGCATCTCCTCCGATGGCGCCTCAGCGACGTTCAACGACAAGCTGCAGGAATACATCGCGTTCGCGCAGGAAGGGTATGGGTTCCTCGCCTCGCTGGTCGAGGATTGGATCGCAAAACGAGGCAACGCTATCGACTATCCGCCACCGACACCTGAGCCCGAGTGGGAGCCACACCAGCCCTTGCTGGACTACGTTGCCCCGGTCAATCTGGACCTTGACGAGAACGACGTACGCTCAGTGTTGTGGTGCACAGGGTGGGGAGCCGATCTGACATGGCTGAAGATGCCCGCAGCCCGAGACGAGTTGGGGCCGCATGGACGGCCAGAGTCGTGCGACACGCAGGTCCCCGGTTTCTTCTGGCTGGGGTTTCACTGGTTGCGGTTTCTAAACTCAGCCAATGTTGCCGGTTTCCATCACGATGCGCCGTACATCGCATCTCGATTGCGCTGAACACAAATCACCGCCAGACCAGAAATTCCGACTCAGTGGGCCGCGGTTGGCTCGGAGGTGTACCTCGTGGTCGCCCAACAAATCGGTGAACCGGAGTTGGCTCGCCATTCGGGTTTTCAACGTCGTTTCCTTCGTTTAGTATCCTTGGTGTGCCAACGTCAATCTCGTTGGTCCACCAACCCGGTTACCTCAAAAGTTAGGCTTAAGATACTGGATCGGAATATGGATAAGTGGTTTGTCATTCTCTTTGGAGTCTTGGTGGCCTCACTTTATGTCCCTCCAATCGTGATGCCTGCGAGACATCGAGAACTCGCCCGTAGTTTGTTAACTAAAAAATTCTTGCGTCGCTTCAGCGTTGCTCCGGTGGCAGTAGGAATCTTTGCAATACTTGTAAGCAACAATTCCGACCTCCATCATCGGATACTGTTTGTGCTTGGCGTTATCGAAATACTGACTGGCATCTACTTACTTGCTCTTCCCGGCCTCATCATATCGCAGTTTCAGTTTCTTTGTTCAAAATCTCTCAAAGTCTGGATAGTCCGGGGTGTGCTCAAGTTTACTCTTGGACTCATTATTATCTTGTGGGGAATCATTTTCTTCTAGACGCTCGGCGCAATCCTTGTGATGCTCCTCGTCATGTCGAAGCGACGTCCGCCTAACAAAGCGTTGCACACGGAGCCGCGGGCCGCGAGGCTTTTGAAGTCAACGTCGTTTGCCGCGGCCCGCTGAACTTGGTAGTCATCATGGATAGCCTAATGGACAAAACGACGAGTAAAGGGGCCGGGATAACAAAGGCGTTCCCCTTCAGTAATTGAAGTGTCGATAGTCAGTGACAATGTTGATGGCCTAGTCTCAGGGAATCTGCTTCTGAATTCGGCAGCCGGCTGCCGAATTCGTTAAGAAGCAAAAGCCAATTCCCTCGATCCATATGCAAATAAGAAATCATTGCGTCGTGGTCCAGTTCGACGCCGCTCCCAGCGGTAATGGGTCACAACATGTGCCACTCGTCACCATGGCCCGAAATTGTCGATTTCCGAGGACGGATTCCGTAACGTCCCTGGTTCAGTAGGAGCCTGTTGGAGAATTCCGTCGTCGGCCCGAGAGCGAGCCATTTTTTCGCCTGGCAAAGACGGCGAAGCAGGCGATGTTTGTTCTATCGTCGATGCAGCCGGATGCAGCCAGGCGGAAAAAGGGCCGCTCGAAGCCCGATCGAATTCTCCGACAGGCTCCTTATGATCATGATTCCAGCATCTTTCTTGAGTATCTGGCTAAATCATGCGTGTAATACGCCTCCGCCTAGATGAGAATATGTGGCAGCTATGTGACCATGAAGAGGGGCCGCAAGCGAGAACTTGCGGCCCATGTTGTTTTGGACTCTTCGAGTTGTTAGCTCATGAGTGAGTGGCTAGTGACTAGCAGTGGAGCATTGTATGACGCGTATTCTTTCAGCTAGCCACTATCCACTGCCCTTACGGAGTCACCGCCCGGCTGTAGATCTGCACGTCGTCGATCATGCCGGACCAGTGGGAGCCTGGCTCCAGGTTCCCGCCGGCTCCTAAAAAGAACCCTCCCGTGTGTGATTTCAGATTTCGCTGCGCGTCCCGAGCGACCTCGATGTCATCCACATAGAGACTCCGATCCGATCCATCCCAAACGAAACCAACGCGATGCCAGTCGCCATCCGTGACGACCATACCCGTCGTCAGGTCCGCCCCCCTGCTTGTTTGCGTTAGAGTGGTCATGGGTGACCCTTGGGTCGGGTCTGCCATCGACCAGTTGGCGCCGCCCTCCTGGGATAGGATCACCTGGCCTGCAACGCCACCCTTGATCCAGGCAAAGACACTGAAGGGTCCATTGCCGGGGTCCAGTATCATGGGCGTACGAAGATAGTCGTCCGTGCCATCCAGGGAGACCGCTCGCATGCTTCCGTCTCCAGAGCAGATTGTCGGGCAACCCTATCCCTGTAGTCACGCTTGACGATAGTCACGCGAGGCGTTAATATGGACCGGTATGATCAGATCGTTCAAATGCAAGGATACAAAATCACTATCAGAAGGTCGTAATGTAAGGGGTTTCGCGAACATTGCCAACGTGGCAAGACGAAAGCTTCGACAGCTTGAGATTGCTACTCGACTTGGAGATTTGAGAGTACCGCCAGGCAACCGTCTTGAAGTACTCAAAGGTAGACGTGCCGGCCAGCACAGCATCCGTATCGACGATCAATGGCGTGTTTGTTTTCGCTGGACCGATGCAGGTGCAGACGATGTGGAAATCGTAGATGCCACTAAGGAGAAACTATCATGAGAAAACTCGACCCTATTACGCCTGGCGAGATCCTATCCGAAGAATTCCTAAAACCTATGGGACTCAGTCAGTATCGTTTAGCCAAAGAAATTGGTGTCTCCGCCCAACGCATAAGCCAGATTGTCGCAGGGAAACGGGCAGTGACAGCCGATACCGACTTGCGACTATGGCGCTGTAAAACAATAACTAATGCAAAATAGGTCGTAATTTCGATATATCTATGTATGAACCAAGAAGACATTGTACTGAGAAAATATCAAATGCTTGCTCCATCGCTAAATGAAAGGACGCTTCG
>JADFHU010000582.1 GCA_022567055.1 Planctomycetota bacterium | reverse complement strand
ATTCATTCCCAACGAGGCGAGGTCGATACTCCATGCCTGCCACGCTGCCAACGCGATGTTCCCGGCTGGACCCTCGTAGGGAATCTTGGTCCCATTGACCTTGAGATACATCTGCCCGGTGTTGCCGGCCGCACCATGGAACCAGACGACCAATTGGGTGACGCCCGCTCTGGTCCAATCCTGCGCAACGGCAAAGGTGCGCGTGGCCTCGGATTGGGCTGCAGCGCCATTGTCATAATGGATGGGAAGGGATTTGTTACCCCCGTGAACGATCGTTGATTCCGGCGAAAAATCTCCTATCCCTGGATTGGCGCCGACGAGGGCACCATTGTTGGCGGGATCACCGAATCCGTCGATCCACGTCGCCCAGATCTCGAGAAATTCTTCGTCTTTATAGCTCTCCATGTCGTCGATGACGATGGCATCGGCTGTTGTGAAGCTCCAGACATCGCCTGTCCATACGCTGGGTGCCATGGTGTCATTCACCTCATCGACGCGCCAGTAGTAGGTCTGACTCAGTTGAAGATCCACGGCCGCGGTGTCGAAGCTGCTTTCGCTGACACTGCCGGCCAGGGACAGATTGTTGGCATCAGTCCCAAGGTATACCTCGTGGCTACCCGCCTCCCGTCCATCACGGCCCCAGGCCAAGGGGACATCGGGCGACACATCGGTGGCCCCTGATGCCGGACTGGGTCGAGTGGCAAACGTCGGAATGTAGTAGAACCGCACTTCACTCAAACTGGCCTGAGGTGCAATCCCCTGTACGCTGTTGACGGTCACACGAACATGCTGGGCCGTGACACCGCCGAAATCAATGGTATTGTTCTGCGCATAGCCCGCGGCACCCGGAGCCTGGGCCAGGGGCCCGACGCCTTCCAGAACGGTCCAGTTCTCCCCATCCAATGAGTGCTCGATGACCACGTCCTTGGCGCCGAATCCCACGAAGGCCTCGATGAGCTGATTCGAGTTCCAGACCCAAAGCTCGTGCAGCTTGTAGGCCCGGTCGAAGGCGTACTCGATCGTGGCCGGGATACCCCCGCTGATCCACATGTCGCCTGCGGAAACGCCATGGAGATCATCCACCAATCCGGAGCCGTCGATGGTCCTCTCGGGCCCGGAAGCGCCGAAGGAGCTGGAGGCCGTGGCCGTGATCGCTGTGATTGGACGAGCAATCGGTTCAACGGAAAAACTCCAAATACCGCCCCCAAACACGGTAAAGTCCGGTGCACTGTTGACCTCGTCGACACGCCAGAAATATGTCTGACTGAATTCCAGAATACCAGCGTCAAACGAAGTAGCACCTTGGTTTTGGCTGACCAATACCTCTAATGGATTGGCAGTATCAGCATTATTCACGTCGTCAAATGCTGTGCCCAAGTAAACATTGTGGGTCGCAGCGAATTCACCCGGTGTCCATGCCAGGGTTACATTCCGCGGTACGTCAACGACCTCATCCCCTGGAAGAGGATCGGCAGCTTGTTCTGATGGTATAAGTCCTTTTGCCTCGAAATTCTGTTCGACCTCTTCAGCGGATAGTGCTCTGTCGTAAATGGCGACTTCGTCGATCAAGCCGATGAAACCACCATCCGTAGCGTGACCTATCTCCGTTTCAGTACCACCGCCAGCCATAGGGCCGGCATATGCCATCTCTTTTTCGAGGGCACCATCAAGATAGAGCAGTAACCTATCATTATCCACCACTCCTGCGAGATGGTGCCATTGTCCCGCTGCAAAACCTAGCGCGCCAAAACCGCCATCGCCCTGCCAACCCGGTTGCACAATGAATTCCATTTCCTGGCCTGCATTTCTACCATCATATCTTAATGCCCATCCACTTACGTCTCTTTGGGCGACAATCGTGCCACAACACCCGGCGACAACACCTTGAACCGGGTCATCACTTGCAGCGTTAACCCATACTGTCACTGTGAACTCATTCTTACCTGCGAAGTTTAAAGAGTCTGTGCCTACTATATCTACCGAATCATCACCATCAAACTCCAAGGCATCCCCGACTCTTCCTGCAACGACTATGGGGTCTCCCTGTATCGTTCCATCATTGTCACCCCAAACGTCTTCAACCGTATCACCTTTAATCGTATTCTTATCGAGGGACCAGTAGCCAACGAGCCCATCTGTCACCATCTGGGCTTTGGTCACATTTGTACTGGCCACGGCCAGTACCAAAACAAGAGAAGTTAAATAACTCAATTTCTTAGACATGATAGCCCTCCTTAAAATTACGATCACCATTCGGTTTATCCGTCTCTTACACATCATTCGCCTCCAGATTTTTTCGAAGCTGATGTTTTCGATGGCCACCCACTCGCTCTGGAGTGCACAGCCACATACGGGTTTCTTAACAAGATCGTTTCACCCTCCTTCATTTCGCGGGCGTCTTTTGCAGATGTTCTCCTTCAACTTCACGTACATATTAACCAGGGCCGGAGTGTTTTTCAAGCCTGAGAACTTTATTTCCCTTTTGAAATCTATGGCAATGGACTGAGGGTCCCAACCGTGCCGAATGGCAATGTCTTGACCGAGGCCTGCTCCACTGGCACCACGAATCTTGCGAAGACCCTGTTTAATGGGCTCTTGGAGCGGCAAATGGATCACCCTGACCGATTCTACGACCTGCGAAACCCAGAACTTCGTCAGAGACACCAAACGAGATTCCGTCGGCACCCCAGATGTAACTAATCGCCTGAAGCATGATGGCGCCCTGCAACGCGCGGCAGAGCACATCAATGGGAAACTCTTTCCCGGCTGACCCGCTCTATTTCCTCGCCTTGAAACAATCCTATATTTATCCGAGAGGTTTCTGTACGATGAGGCGGTTAGACCGCAATGGAACTGAGAAGTGGCATTATCGAGCAGGTGTTAAGGAGATACAGCGATGAAACGCGAGATCCCATGTGTGTTATTTCTTCTTTCAGTTCTCTGTCATACGGGTGTCGCCTCGGAAACGCCTCCACCTCAACTTCGTGTCCTCACTTACAATATCCACCACGGGGAGGGCATGGACGGCAAGTTCGACTACCAACGCCTGGCGAGCATCATCACCAGCGTCAAACCGGATGTCGTCGCCCTGCAAGAGGTGGACCGCGAAACTCGCCGCGCCTCTGGTGTCGATCAAGCCGCGCGTCTAGGCAAGCTGACAGGCATGCATTCAGCCTACGGCAGGGCCATGTACTATTCCGGCGGTGAGTATGGTGAAGCCATTCTCTCGCGTTTCCCCATTGCCGAAGTGAAGACGCATCCCCTACCGTTCAAGACCGGCCGCGAACCCCGAGCCCTGCTGGTTTGCAGGATTAAACCTGACAATGGTCTTCCCGAATTCCTCTTTGCCGGAACACATCTCTGCCATCAGAGCGAAGCGCTGCGCACCGATCAGGCCAGACAGATGAACGTGAAGCTCCCGGCAGGGGGCGAGACTCCCGTCATCCTGACGGGCGATTTGAATGCCCGAAAAGGCAGCACCACCATGAAGGAACTCCTGGACAAACGTTGGATCGACGCGACCAGTAAGATCTCCAGAATCGACTACATCCTGCTGCGTCCCAACGATCCCTGGCGTGTGGTCGAAGCGTTCCACATTGACGACCGAGTCGCCTCCGATCACAGACCCGTCCTGGCCGTGCTGGAATGGCTTGGGAACTAAGGGACCGGACAGAAATAACTTGGACTTTTGAATGCCCAATTGCACCCCATCTTTGACCGCTTCTCAATCGCGAAATCCGCGACGTAGAACTTCTACGCCTGTGGTTTCGCTCAATCGGCGCGACCAAATATGAGGCACACTTGGACCCCAAATTGTCCAACTTATTTATTTCCGATCCCCAAGTGACTCATGAAGGAAACAGGTTCATGAATCGAGAAAGCTCTTATTTCCGAAAGTGGATGCGCCTTTCTCTGGCAGCTTTTCTTTTCGTTGGTGTCGTCTTTTGCCCTAGGATTCATGCCGATACCGTCTGGCCGGAGCAGCAATGGGAGCAAGCCTCTCCGGAAAGCCAAGGCATGTCCGGTGAGAAACTCGACGCCGCCGCCCACTACGCCTTGAGCGCAGGCGGCGGCTCCGGTTGCATTATCCGGGGCGGCTATCTGGTAAAGGAATGGGGCGATCCACAGC
>JADFHU010000581.1 GCA_022567055.1 Planctomycetota bacterium | reverse complement strand
CCGATAGGATAGATAACTTTAGTGGCGTATACCAATGGACCAACCGCACCAGAGATCCCGAACGCGCGTTTCTTGATATTGGGACCGGTGGTGTCCATACCCTGAATCTCTGGATGCGTGAGGACGGTGCAATTGTAGACAAGATCGTCCTGACGACGAATCCTGACTTTGTGCCGGAAGGGGATGGCCCTCCCGAAAGTGTGCGTGGCTTTCCTGTCGTCGCTATTTTGGCATCCCCTGCTGATGGTGCGATTGAGTTAACAGACCCTACGGTAGGGTTAGAGTGGCTTGCGGCAGACGCGGCCGTCTCCCATCAGGTCTATCTGAGCACCGATGCGACCATTGACGCAAATGACTTGCTTGGGGATATCACGGAGACAATGCGGACCGTAGACGTCGTCCCGGGGACCACCTACTATTGGCGAGTCGATGAGGTCACAGCCGATGGCACCGTCAACGAGGGCGCGCTCTGGAGTTTTGCGACCTTGGCCATAGAGGCCCATTTCCCGAGCCCGGCGGATGGTTCTGTGTGGCAGGCCCTGGACGGCACGTTGGATTGGGCCGCGGGTCTGGATGCACTGGTGCGTGATTTATACTTCAGCACGGACCGGGCCCTGGTAGAGGCCCGGGATCCCAGCATAAAAATCGGTTTCTTCTTGTCTCTGCCCGCGCATGATCCCGGTCTTTTGGAGAGCGACACCACCTACTACTGGACCGTCGACGAAATCAATTCGGCTTTCACGGCCAATCCGGGTCCGATCTGGAGCTTCACCACGATGGATCCGGCCATCGATCTCAACGTTAATAGCTGGAACCTTGCAGCAACAGCGGCCGCGCCCGCTTACCACGACCTGCATGTGGCCGACGGTGTGTATGACATCGGTCAATTCGGCGGCGAAGTCACCTATGAGTTCATTGTCAGAAGCAATCCTGACGAGACGGAGGCCAGCATGGCCCTGATCGGCAGACGCGGCTTCGGTGACACCCAGGTCGGGCTCAAGTACGAGCAATGGAACAACACCGGGACCTACGGCGCCACCATCTTCGGTGTCGTGGACCTCGATTTTGGTGTTCCCACGGCTCCGGGTGAGGACACCCATCTGGTCTTCGTGTCCAGTGAAGCTGCCGGCACCACCACCCTATACGTCAATGGCGTGGAAGAGGGCGTAGTGGACAGGGCCATCAGCATGTCGGGCATTGTCGGCATCGGCTACGGCGCCTCGGCAGAAGACGGCAGCGCATTCTTTGACGACTTCGACGGCAGCATCTTCGGCGTGGCCATCTACGATGAGGCCCTGAGTGCTGCTACGATCAATAAGCATGCCACGGCATTCTTCACGGCGATTACCGCTGAGTGGCGGGTCTCTGCCGGTACGGATGATGCCGAGGAAGATGTGGCGAGTGGTGCGATTGATCTGGGCAGCTCGGACCTCGAGATTACCGAAGACCCGGACAACCAGCTTATCGGGATGCGCTTCAACAACGTTGCCATCCCGCAAGGGGCCATCATCACCAGTGCCTACGTACAGTTCCACGTCGATGAGACTGACGTTCCGGGTGGCAACCGGCCTGGTACAAAGTTCCTCCGGGGCGAAGCTGTCGACAATGCCGCGACCTTTTCGGCTGCTGCCCTTGACATATCGTCCCGGCCGATAACGGCCGCGGAGGCGAGCTGGGACTGGCCGTTTTGGCTCACGACGCACGAAGAAGGTCCGGACCAGCAGACCTCGGACATCGCCGCCGTCATCCAGGAGATCGTGGACCGACCGGGCTGGTCGGCGGGCAATTCGCTGGTGCTCATCATCACCGGTAGCGGCGAGAACGTGGCCGAATCGTTCAACGGGGAGGAGGATGCGGCACCCTTGCTCCACGTCAGCTTTATAATGCCGGGCCAACCCGTTCCCTTGACGGCCACCTTGACCGATGCCGCCGCAGGCACGGGCTCCAGCGCCACCGGCAATGCGACTTTCCAGCCCAACGCAGGAGGAACGGCCATCGGCTATGTCCTAAGCGTCACCGGACTGGAGAATACCTTCGCGGCCCACATCCATGTGTCCACCGAAGCGGGTGGCAACGGTGGCGTTGTCGTCTGGCTCTACCCCGCGGGTCCTCCACCCACCTTGATACCCGGCTCCTTCACCGGCGTTTTGGGTGAAGGCGTCATAACGGCGGACAACCTCGCCGGATCGTTGGCGGGACAGTCCTTGGACGCTCTCATGCTGGCCATCCAGGAGAATCGTGCCTATGTCAATGTCCACACCGAGCAGTTCGGCGGCGGAGAGATCCGGGGACAGATTGAATGATGGTCCCATCGTGAAAGCATCAAATCGTATCATGTCGGACTAGTTTGTTCAATTCAACCTCCCGGGCTGCGACCATTGGTCGCAGCCCTTTTTTTTGGCCTGGTTCAAAGGCGCCCCATTTGGGGTGACAGTGACTTGGCTTGTATCGCTATGCGCCTGGCGTTATAACCCTCGCAGGATGTGGAAATCGAGTTTCCCATCCGCTAAAGTATATGAGTAAGAAGCGTAGAAAAACCGGACGAGGCGGTCAGCGCCGCCCCAGACAGCGGCCGTTGGCTTCGTCCGGCGCTGGCAGGTCGTACTCTGCCCGCAAAAATGCCGTGTGGGGGTGGGTCGCTTCGATGGTCGTTTGTGGGGGCCTTGTGGGTTTTCTGTTGCTGCGGCATTTCTTTCCCACAGATGCGGACATAGCAAAAAAAGATCCATTCTCGAATCAGAGCGAAGAGCCATGGCTGTCGGGTGCGGCGGAGGCTCGTGGCGAGGAGCCGGACATTCCCATTGCCGCACTGAAAGCAGAGCAGGTGGAGCTGGGCCGGCGGCTCATGCATGAATTCCCCAACAGCGAAGTCCCTATGGTGCTCATGGGACATGTATACGAAGGCCATGGCAATAACGACAAGGCCATCGAGTTCTGGCATAAAGCGTTGGTGATGAATCCCAGGCGAGCGGATGTCTGTAACAGCATTGCCACGACTGAGATGGGCAGGGGACGCTACGAAGAGGCGATTACGTTCTGGAGAAAAGCGATTGAGATTGCGCCGTCTGCGCCCAAGCTACGCAGTGATATCGCGCTGGCCCTGATGGTACTGGGCCGGCAGGAGGAGGCGATTGGTGAATTGGAGCGGGAACTTGAGATAAACGCCCAGTCCGGTCTGGGGCACTTTCTGCTGGGAAAGGCCTGCTTGCAGCAAAAAGAATACGATAAGGCGAAGGGACATTTCGAATCCGCGCTAAAACTGCAGCCTAACGATGCGGGGGCCTATTATGGTCTTATCACGGCTTGTAGGCGATTGGGGCAGCAGACAGAGGCTGCGGAGCATGCAGCCGTTTTTAAGAAACTCAAGGCCGAGGAGCATGAGGCGGAGAAGGCATTTGACAAGACGTATGACGATACGCTTATGACGCGTCGCCGGCTGGCTGAGATTTTTATTCGTGCGGGAGAGATATATCTGGCTGCCGGACAAATCGAAAAAGCCGAAGGGCTTCTGATCAGGGCCATGAAATGTTCTCCCGGGAACACTGCGCATATGCTGAAGCTGGCGTCGTTGTATAAGACCACGGATCGGCTTGCAGAGGCGCTGGCCCTATACAAAGAACTCGCCGCGATCGAGCCGGCCAATGCCGAGTGCAACTCGAACATTCGCACTCTATCGGTTAAGGTGAAACGAATTGCCGATGCGGAGGCGGCTTTTAGTAAGTCCGCCGCGTCTGCGCCGCTCAGTTCGTCGGCCTATCGTACACTTGCACGGTTTTATCTAGAAGAGCGTATGAATCTTCCCAGAGCTCGGGTCCTGGCGGAAAAGGCGGTGATGCTCGACCCGACGGGTCCCAATTACATTGTATTGGGCTGGGCGTGTGACAGTCAGGGCGATAGGAAAGGCGCACTGACGGCGACACAGAGAGCGGCTGAACTGGAACCTTTTAACAAGGACTACCAGCGGACCTATGAACGTTTCAAGGAACAGAACTAGGCGCTGTGTTAGGGATCGGCAAGAAATAAATTGGACATTTTGGGGTTCAAGTGTGCCGTAGATTTGGTCGCGCCGATTGAGCCAAACCGGAGGTGTAGTGGGCTACAGTGAGGATTTGGCGATTGAGAAGCGGCC
>JADFHU010000580.1 GCA_022567055.1 Planctomycetota bacterium | reverse complement strand
CTCCTGAAAAATCATGCTGATTTCGTTTCCTCGAATTTTACGCATGGCTTTTAGTGGCATCTCCAACAGGTTTTGACCCTTCCATGAAATCATGCCGGTTACTTTTTGAAGAGGAGGTTTGGAAATCAATCGCATGATGGAAAGGACCGTCATGGATTTTCCACAGCCCGACTCACCAACAATTCCAAGGGTTTCCCCTTGATTCAGTTTAAAGGATACTCCGTCTAAGATATGAAGAGGTTCTCCCTTTGAGGTGAAATAAACATGCAGTTGTTTGACTTCTAAAGTCATAAGAGAATCCTTAAATTTCCGTGCCTAATCAGGCACAAAGGCACAGAGGCACAAAGGCACAAAGGAAAACTACCAGGTGAAAAATCATGCTGAACAATCCCGTCAAACAGAAGCTCCTCGCCGTTTTCATGGCGCATGAACTTGAGCTTCCCCTGGGTGATCGATGCCGTGTTCATGTACCGTGGATACAGGTAACGATGGGGAGCGCCTTTGTCCCTGCCGGTCAAAAACGGCGTCAGGTTCACCCCGTCGAGCATGGGGTCCGAGGCGGGATCACCCCCGGCGACAGCCACCGCGGTCGCGCCGGCATCCAGGGTATTAACCCCCTTGTCAAACACCTGGGGTGGAATGACGCCTCTCCAATGAACGATGTAGGGAATCCTGGAACCGCCTTCAAAGATGATCCCCTTGGATCCGTGCCAGGGATCATTCACGGAGCCGTCCCATGACCTCACACTCAACGGGGCGCCGTTGTCGCTCATGAAGAAGATCAGGGTGTTTTCCAGTTCGCCATTCTTTTCCAGGAGCTGATAGATCTCGCCGACCCCGTTATCGATGCCCTTGAGCAGCGCCAGTCCCTGCTGCCGGACCTCGGCTTCGGTGTAGTCTTTGGCGTAGTTGTGGCTCTTTCTATGGCGGATCTTGGAGTGGTCGTATCCCTTGGCTTCAAGCGCGCTTAGCGACAAAACCTGTTCGGTCAAGGACGGAGGTGCGTCTAGAGGCGAGTGCGGACCATAAAAACCGAGATAGAGGAAGAACGGCTTCGACTCACCCACGTGTCGTTTGAGGAACGCCAGCGCCAGTTCAGTCTGAAGCTGAATGCGATATTTCTTTTTGTGAATTCCATTCTCGTACGAGCCATAGTTCACTTCCTGCCCAGGAAAGCGCTTTCCATTGACGTCGAAGTTGGACCAGACACGGGCGCCGACGCCCTCGGCGAACTCATCGTAACCAAAACCCTGCGGTTTGAAGGCGTTCACCACGGAAACAGGAATATCCGCCTCCCTCTGGTATCCACTCTTGCGCATCCAATCCTTGGTTCCCCTGTTGATATCGAAGTGCCATTTACCCACATGCCCGGTCTTGTATCCCAGTGTCTTCAAGCGTGAGGCAATGGATTGCTGGGAGTTGGGGAGCGGGCCTTCTCCGTTGGCGTCGATGCCAAAGCGCTGCTGATAACGCCCGGTGACAATCCCCGCGCGCGAGGGAACGCACTGCGGCGCGGTGCAGTAGGCCTGGGTCATTAGCGCCCCTCCGGTGGAAAGCCGATGCACGTTCGGCATGTTGACCTCGTCGCGCAGGTCCGTCGCCTCCAGATCGTTGTACCCATGGTCATCGGTAATGATGAAGATGATATTGGGCTTGGCCTGCGGTCCTTCCGCATTTACCAGACCTGCATTGATGGCAATCACCACCAGCAATTCGATTAAGGTGAACGCACGGCGACTGTGTCTAGCCGAATCGACCGTGTCTATTCTCCTATGTTTTCCAGTCACACGCATCAGTGATTTGCCAAACACTGTCTGCTCGGATGATACCCACTCAGTAGACCCAGCAGCAGGATTTCGACTGGGACAGCCATTATGCCGAACCAAGGTTATTGGCTGGGGACATAACCCAGCCTGCCCCAGGTGGCCTTTTGCAGCCTTTGGAGATCTTCGTTGTCGCTCTGATCGAACTCATCCAGCATTCTCGCAATGCCACCGGTTGCCTGTGACTGCGCTTCGCTTCGTTGGGCCAGATCAACCGTCTTGTCTCTGTTGGTCCATTTCCAATACTCGGCATGGCCATCCGCAAGACTGAAATTACAGCCTCCGCCATGACGCCAGTTGGGGGTATTACGCCATTCAGGTGTGTCATACTGCACAGTGTACATGGCGTCTTGGTCAGAGCCCACAGTGTCGGCAAAGACCAGTCGCCGGGCCGGCTGTTTTACCTTACTCAGTCTCATCAAGATCTGACTCTTCTGGGCCCCATAGATTCCTGCACGCTCACGATTAAAGCCGTTGTTCCACACGCAGCTTAGAGTGTAGGTGCGTAGGCCCTCATAGGCCGGGGCCACCGGACAGCGATAGGCCTTTGTGTCGTTGTTGTATTTGAAGAGCCGCCCCCTCTTTAGGTCCTCAAGTTGTTCCTCTCTGCTTTCGTTGAGGAACTGCCAGCCGACCCATCCTTGATCGAGCGAACTTTTGGTCTGATTGGCCCGGGTGCGTACGACTTTATCATCGTTCTCCTGGGCATACATCATCCAAGCCAGGGTAAGCCCCTTGAGGTTGTTCATACAGACAATTCGTTTTCCCTGTTCCCGTGCTCGAGAGAGGGCCGGCATCAAAATAGCCATCAACACGGCAATGATGGCGATCACCACCAGCAATTCGATTAAGGTGAAAGCACGGCGTGTGTGTCTAATCGATTTGGCCATCCTTGTTCTCCTAGAATTGTCCGCCACACTCGTCAGTGCTTTGCCAGATCCAGGCCAGTGTCAATTGCTTAGGGTTGCCGGCACATGAAATTCTCTTGGCTGTCTCTTGCCTCATCGGGCCCGAGATTCAGTAATCAGTGATCAGTAATCGGTAAACGGGTCGGCTCCCAGGGGAAGCCGACCCTTTGAAGGAGGAATCAGATCAGACGATCTGCCTAACTGCATCCTAACTGTTTAGAATACCTCATCATCGGTCAAACGGTGCCGTACGGCCTGCCGCTCCAGCGACCTCTTCCGCAGACAGGGCACGATCGTAGATCCGAACGTCGTCGATGGAGCCAGAGAACCATCTCGTTGCACTCGAGTGGCGGCGGCCTATGGTAACATCGAAGCCGGCGGCCATATCAAGCGGATTCGTCGCCCCAGTTGATGGCCTGTTATCGACCCGACCGTTCAGGTAAATGGTCGCGTCCGGGTCATCGATCACGGCGTTTTCTATTACGGTCGCCGCAACGTGGATCCATTCGTTGTCGGGCAAGGTCGTGTCACCTTGGACGTTGCCGGAACTCTCAAGCCGCAATCTGTTCACGTCAACTCGGAATTCCACTCTGGTGGTCCCGCCGGCGGTGCTGCCCCAGCCCACCATCGTGCCATTTCCACTGGTCTTAATCCAGGCAGTGATGCTGAAAGGATTGGGGCCCAGAATGCCCTGGTAGCCGGTGATCTCCACGTACTGGTCAAGACCATCAAAACTGGCCGCCTGGCCCATAGCGCCCGCTTCAAATGCCGGGGGCACAAGACCCATGGGGGTGCCGTGCAGGCCGCTTCCGGAGACGTCTTGATAATTGCCGTCAAAGGGCAAGTGGAGTACCAGCCCGCCGCCGGGCTCGGTCGGTGTGATGAGATCGCGCTGCCCCACCGGTGTCAAGGTGATATCGTCGACATAAACGACACCGCCGCCGCCGCCCTCGACGCCAATGGTCAGGGAACGCACATTAGACAAATTCACGCCGGCCAGGTCGCCGAGGAGGATGACCCATTTGTTCCAACCCCCGCGCATCAGACTGGCGGTGTCGCCATCGTAGGCCACCTTGGCATCATTGATCTTGATATAGAAGTTGCCACCGGTGTTGCTAGAGGTGCCTTGGAAATAGAGCACCAGGCTCTGGACGCCGTGCTGGGTCCAATCCTGCGAGGTCTCAAAGGTGCGCGTGGCCTCAGACTGGGCGGCAGTGCTGTTGTCATAGTGGATGGGCAGTGATTGGCTGCCACCAAGCACAATGTCTGTCTCCACCGAAAAATCACCGAGTGAGGGATTCGCGCCCACGAGGGCCCCATTGGCTGGCTCTTCAAATCCGTCGATCCAGGTGGCCCAGATCTCTAAGAATTCTTCGTCCTTATAACTCTCCATATCGTCGATG
>JADFHU010000040.1 GCA_022567055.1 Planctomycetota bacterium | reverse complement strand
TATGCCCCGCCTCGTGAAACGGGCTTCCAGGCGGCGATAGAGAGCTACAATGGACGTTGGCAAAGCAAGGTCTGGAATCGGTTCCACTTCGAGTCGCGGGCTCACTTGCAGTCACAGTCGGACAAGTACGTCCGTGCCGTGAGACGGAGATCGTTGATTCGTATAGCCGGGTCGCCAGAGCGTCGAAGCATCTCAGATGACTGGCAGATAGATTATCAAGCTCCTCAAGGCGTCGTTATATTCATCCGGCGAACGACAGACGTAGGGAAGGTCTCTCTTCTTGGACGCGCATTTGGAGTGAGTAGAAACTGGCCACATCGGCTTGTTCGTGCGGAGGTCAATTTGTCTGAGTCGCGTATTGATTTCTATGCACTTCGTCGGCGGGACCCAAGCTATCAACCCCTGCTAAAATCGATTGATTATCAGTTTCCAAAACGCCCTTTTCTGGAGTAATCGAACGGAAAAAGGCGGCCCGCAGGTGCTGGCACTTTGTCATGGCGCTGACACAAAAGTGGCCCGCGGGTGCTGGCACTTGGCCAGTAATCAGTAATCGGTAGTCAGTAGTCTGTAGTCTGTAGTCTGTGAGTCTGTGGGTCTGTGATCTGTGATCTAAAGTGAGGTTTTGATGCGGCTTTTGCCTTTTGAGTATGCGGTTCGGAATTTGGGGCGGTCGACGCTGCGCCTGGTGCTTAGCGTTTTGGGTAGCTTTCTGGTGGTCATGCTGGTCATCGCCGCCGTGGCCTTTGTGCGGGGCATGGAGAAGAGTTTGATCGGCAGCGGCTCGCCGGACAACGTCATTTTGCTCGGCGCGGGCAGCGCCGAAAGTGTCGAACGTAGCGAGTTGTCGCCCAGCGTGGCCGGCCTGGTCTCCGCCAGCGTGCCCGGGATCAAGACGAAACTGGGTCTGCACTATGTCTCACCCGAGGTCCATATGAGCCTGGTCATCAGTGCCCGGGCGGGCGAAGATTCCACCCGTTCCGCCGTCATACGCGGCATCACGCCGACGGCCTACCTCGTGCACAAGCAGCTACGCATCGTCCAGGGACGTGCACCTCTGCCGGGTCACGACGAAGTCATGGTGGGGCAGCTCGCCGCCACGCGGATCGGCTGGCAGCCCGAGGCACTGGAGGTGGGCAAGACCCTCTGGTTCGACAACCGACCCTGGACCATCGTGGGGGCCTTTTCCGCGTCCGGCACCGTCATGGATGCCGAGATCTGGTGTCCCCTGACCGATCTCCAGATTGCCGCCAAGCGGGACAGCCTCTCCTGCGTCATCCTCACCCTGGACGGCGCCGACTTCTCCGATGTCGACATCTTCGCCTCCACCCGACTCGACCTGGAGATCATTGCCATTCGGGAGGATCAGTACTACCGGCAGTTGGTCTCCTTCTACCGACCCATTCGTCTGATGGTTTGGGTCACGGCCTCCCTGATCGCCATGGGCGGACTGTTCGGCGGCCTCAACACCCTCTACGCGGCCTTTGCCGCCCGCTTCCGTGAGATGGGTATGCTCCAGTCCCTGGGGTACTCCCGCGCGGCCGTTGCCCTGAGTCTCATGCAGGAATCGGTCTTGATCTCTCTGACGGGAGCGCTGCTGGCCTCAACCGTGGCGCTGATCCTCCTGGAAGGTGTGGCCGTCAAGATCTCCATGGGCGCGTTCGGCCTGGTGCTCGATGCCCCCACGCTGGCCATCGGCCTGGCTGCCGGCCTGATCCTAGGTGTCGTGGGCGCGATTCCTCCCACACTAAACTGTTTGAGACAGCCCATTACCGAAGCACTAAAATCGGCTTAATTCTTTTTTGATAGGAGAAAACCATGAAACGCAGAAGTCACAACCTCTTCGCCTGTGTCGTTCTAGTTACCTTTGCCCTCCTCACCTTGAACGGATGCGCCGACTCCGAGGAGACAGATGTTGAGAGCGGGGGGCAGGGCGTGTCTCTCCCTGAGACGCTCTTCCTGACGGCGGCGCCCCAGGGTGTCCAGTCCATTACCGACCTCAAGGCCAATGCCAAGGAAGGCGACAAAGTCACTGTGAGCGTCGTCATTGGCGGACGCAAGGATGTCTTCGTGGCCAACCGAGCCGTCATGACGGTCATTGCTTCGGATGTCACGAACGGCTGTCTTGCCGGGGGTGATCACTGCGCCACGCCCTGGGACTACTGTTGTGCGCCGCCGGAGCAACTCCTCCAGAGTTTGGCTACGGTTCAGATCTTGGGTCCCGATGCCCGACCTCTCACGGTCGATCTGAACCGTATTGGCCGGCTAAAGCCCTTAAACACCGTCGTGATCAAAGGGACCGTAGGGCCGCGGACCGACCCCTCGAGTCTAGTCATCAACGCCACCGGTATCTTCGTCGAGCATCAACAGGGTTGACTGAGGTCATTCTCAGAGATTTGTTTCTCGCAAAGGCGCGAAGCCGCAAAGGGTGCAAATGGCAATAGAGTAGCCTGTCTTTTCTTGGCGGCTTTGCGCCTTTGCGCGAGATCATATGCAGCTTGCGGCCAAAGGCCGCGCTAAGGAAGTCACTACCATGCGATGGACATTTCTCTCAACGGGTATCTGTTGCTTCGGGTTTCTCGCGGGCTGCGCCCAGACCCGGCTGGGCGGCGAGCTGCCCGCGGCGCGACCGCTTGCCGCCGACATTCCCACGTTTGCGACGTCACGCTCCCCCGAGGACCCCAGACCGGTCAAGATCGAACCACAGGGTGACCTCTCCTTAACCAAGGCCCTCGCCCTCGCCTTGCTCCACAATCCTCAACTGGAGGCCTATGGCTGGCAGCTTAGAGGCAACGAAGCGGCCATCCTGCAAAGTCACCTGGGCCCCAATCCGGTGGTGGGTCTCAAGGTTGAGAACTTCGGTGGCAGCCCGCCGCTCAATCGCTTCGAAGGGTCCATGACCACCCTGCGCATCAGCCAGGCCATCGAGCTGGGCGGCAAACGCATGCGACGAACTCACCTGGCGGAAAAGGAGCACCTGCGCTCCGCCTGGGACTATGAGAGGCAGCGGCTTCGCGTCATAGGAGAGGTTGGCCGTCGTTTCGTCACCGTCCTGGCCGACCAGGAAGCACTCGAGCTGGGCCGGCAGGCCGCCAAGCTGGCGACCGATCTCTATGCCATCGTCAAGGACCGTACCGACCAGGGCGTATCGGCGGGCGTGGAACTGGACAAGGCCCTGGTTCAGGTCAGCGCTCGAAGCATCGAAGTGGAACAGCAGACTCAGCAGCTCAAGGCATCGAAGCAACGACTCGCCGCCATGTGGGGCTCGGGCCGCGTGCGCTTCGGGAACAGCGTGGGCGAACTGACGGAGGTCCATGACGTCCCCCCTCGGGAGGATTTGATCGCGCAACTCGAAGGGAATCCCGACATCGCCCGCTGGTCCGCGGAAATCGCACTGCGCGAGGCCGCCGTCGATCTCAGCCAGGCCCGGGCCATTCCCAACCTGACCGTGAGTGGCGGCCTGCGGCGATTCAATGCCACCGATGAGAACGCCTATGTCTTCGAACTGGGTCTACCCTTGCCGCTGGTGGATCGGAACCAGGGCCGGCGGCGCCAGGCCCGCTACGAACTGGAAAAGGCCAAAGCGCTCAGGCGTGACGCCGAGACTGAGGTCCACAGCCGGCTCGGCGAGTTGTACTACAGCCTAAGCGCCCACCACCACGCCGTCACGACCCTGCGGGACCAGACCCTACCGGCAGCCCGCTCCGCCTTCGACACAGCGCAAAAGGCCTATCGCGAGGGCGTCACCGACTACATCAACGTCCTCGACGCCGAGCGCACCCTCATCGACACGCAATACCAGCACGTCGCCTCATTGAGCGAATACCACCAGACCGTCATTTCCCTGGAATCGTTGCTCGGGGTGTCACTCGATCCGGAATGAGTGCCTAAGATAACCGGGCATGGTTCACAATCGCTTTTGCATAGGGACCCACCTTCGTTGTCGTGATCAGCGGAGCGGTTGTCGTTGTCGTAATCGAGAACCCTATCCGTCAATTCCAGGTTTCGATTACGATCACGACAACGACAACGATTGGCGGGTGTGCTACGCACACCGCCGCCTCTTAGCGAAACGCCCTCTCCGGCAGGAAAAACTGCCCAGGATGGCGTTGGTCAAAGGGAAAGTAGGGCTCGCTGCCGTCGGCCGATTCCGAGACCTCCATCACGCGTGTCTCGTGGGGCCGGTAGCTGCCGACATGGCCGTCCATGTAGCCGGCGTGTAAGCGCATGTTGAGTTCGGGCGGAACACCCGTCCCGGCGCCGTTGTCTGGGTAGGACCAGTAGCTTGACTGCAGGCCGTTGACGTCGACGAACTCCGCACGCGGCCCCTTTTCACAACTGCCGTAGCGCGTCCTGTCGCCCTCGCCATCGTAGCCGAAGTAATCGCTTACCAGCAAATCGCTTTGACCCGGTCCGCCGTAGAGGGTCGTGGGTCCTCGGAAGGGAGCGTCGGAGCCCTCAAGGTGTCCTATGTAGTTCCAGTAGAGGCAGTAGGAGCCGAACATGGGATCGGTTGCACGGGGCGTGTCGGGGTCGTCCCAACGGTCACCCGCCTCCCAGGCCTCCTGCCAGTTACTGTTGGGATAGGGCGCGCTCGGACAGTATAGCCGTTTTGGGTCATGGACGTAGCCGTCCAGGTAACTCGCAACCGAGCTGTGTTTCATGGTCAGGCGAGGCTGGGTGGTGCAGATCTTCCGAGGGTCCTGCCAGCGCCAAGATCCGTCCGGCCGACCACATAGGGCGACAGATGGTGGATACTGTTGATCGTTCTCCGCGGCGAAGAGGGTGACGGTGGCGACGATCTCTCGTTGATTGCGGATATTGATCAGTCCCTTGGCATAGGCGCGTACCTTGGCCAAAGCGGGCACCAGAATGCTAATCAACAGCATGGTGATGCTCAGCACGGTCAGGACTTCGACCAGGCTATGTCCGTTCCGGCATTTCAAGGCTGTCGCCCTTACAGGGGTTTGCCAGTTCGAGGCAGTAGGCGCCGGTGGCCGGTTGCCTCGAAGGTTTATCTATCTCCGTCTACCGGCGCCCGGCGGAGGCGGCGCGGGGGCGACAAAGGGTGCCAGGCTGGCCTGGTAGGTGCCGCCATAGACGCCCATGTTGATCGCGTTATTGACGCCATACTCACCGCTTGGATCGCCAGGCGCGGTGGCAAGTTCCTCACCCAGACCCGACTCGGGATTACCGCCGTCCACTCCGGGGCTGGTGAGCGTGTCGAAGACCCATTGCAGACCATGATCCAGATCCTCGGACCAACGCCAGCCCTGACTCTTGAGGTGATAGTCCCCAACCGTGACCATGCCGTCTCGCCACGCGCCTAGACGGGCAAAATGGGGTTTCCCAGTGTCGATATTGCTCAGACTCACGCTTCCGTCACCCAGTTCCTCGACAAAGATTTCCGAGTAAAAGCCACTGCCCTCCTCCACAAAGTAGCCGTCCACACTGCTGTAGGAGATCGTCAGTGTGCCGCCGTCCATGAGATAGATGTTGCGGTCTCTGTTATCCTGTAGAATGCAGTTCTCGAACGAGGCCGTATGGACCATGATCCCCGACCGATTGTTGGCGATAGTACAGTTTCGAAAGGTGGCACTGCAACGGTAGACGACCGGCAGCACGCCACAGACGCCCGAGGTGGTATTATCCGCGATCAGGCAGTTCTGAACAAGACCGTCGAACTCCATCAACACGGCACCGTCACAGGGGGCGTTGCCCACAATGAAGCAGTGACTCAGAGTGGCCCCGGTGTGGTTGCCGTAGATCGCGCCGTACTCCGGATCCTCAATGCGAAAGCCCGAGAGCATGCAGCTGGCATCTTGGCCTCCGGTGAAGACGACGGCACCGGCCAGAATGGTCTGGTTTGCGATCAACGGGTCGGTCGGATCCTCACTCCGCACGATCACGTTTTTGTCGATGGTGAATAGCGGTGTCCTCTCTCTCCTGGGCTCCTGGGTCGCGTAGATTCCCGGAGCGACCTCGATAGTCTGGCCGTCCAGCGCCACGTCGAGTGCCCACTGTATGTCCCAGAAGGGGCAGGCCCGCGTACCGCTCCCTGATCCGTGGCGACAGCGCAGGTCTGACGAATCATCATTACTATCAACATAGATGATCCCCTGGAACTCATTGGCGCCGACGTCCGGCCGGCCGTTCACTATCCGTGGCTTGCCGGCCAGATCTGTTTCCGGCAGGACATACTCGGTTCCATTGCTGCCCGCGTCAATTGCGGATGATCCGGGCAGTAGCACGAAACCCTCTCCAAAGGAAGGAATTCGAAGAAACTGAAACTCACCCTCCCGGGCCTGATGGCGCCATAAGCCCAAGAAGCTGTTATCCATGCGGAAGGTATTGTCCTGCACATCCACGTCGTAATGGTCGCCGACGCCTTGAGCGTTGTTGCCCAAAATGATACTGTTGAAGATCTCGGTCGGTCCCGCCACGCGTACGATTGAAACTCGACTTAAGCTGGCGTTGTTCGTGATGGTGCAGTGAAGGAGGGTCACTGGCCCGTCCTGCGAGAGCATCACGCCGCCCTCATTGCCGGTAAACAAACAGTTGATCAGGGTACACGCGGAGCCGTCTTCGCTGAAGATGGCCCCGCCCTCGGAGCTGGCCGTATTGTCACGAAACACACAACGCTCGGCCGTGACGTGGCTCCTGCCCCGACTGGCAATGCAGCCTCCGTAGGTAGACGACCAGTTATCGTGAAATTCGCAGTCCTCAAGAAGAAGCGGACTCCTTCTCTCGCAGAAGATGCCGCCTCCAAGCAGGGCGGCTCGATTCCCAATGACCGAGCAGCCCATCAAGGACAGAGAACTCCTATCGGTGTTCTGAATGGCCCCGCCGGTGGAGTCGCTGTCGTTGCCTAGAAAAACGCAGTTTCGCAGGATCAGAGAGGCACGGGAGTAAGTGCGCAACCCCCCGCCCCCAAATCGGTTTCGGGCGTACCCTGCCGTGATGGTGACACCCGCCAACACCGTATTGGCATCGATTGCCCGGCCGGTCACGACATGAAAAGAGTTGTCTTCTCGCTGGGTCCATGGGTCGAGCGGATCCTTTGGATCTCGACGTCTGCTGGCGCCCGCATCGACATCGTCGCCGTTGAGATCACCGCTGAGAATCGTTTCGAATTGATTGGGATCCTGCTGATCGGGGTCGTCTGTGCCTAGGCCGGCGTATCCTCCCTGGAGAGTGACCCCGCTTACCAGTGTGAAGGTGGCGTTGGGATCGCCGTCGGGACCCTCCGGCCTGTAGAGCCCTTGGGCAATGAGAATCGTATCGCCATGGAGGGCCGTGGCCAGAGCGTCCTGAAGGTCGGTGAACGCGTGATGCCAGGCGGACCCATCACCACCCTCGGTTGCCCGCTGGTCCACGTAGAGGGTTTCGGCCCAGAGGCCGGCGCCGCTTGAGAACAATAGCCATGTAATGACGACGCATGCAAGTCGGTACTTCCTTAGGATGTTCATGATGTCTCCCTTTTGTCTCATGTCCCATGAGGCATTAATCTGATTGTCCATTCCTGTCTGTCAGGTCCTTGCAAGGCCGCTATACGCTTTTTTACTCACCCAATGTTCCTGCTACCAGGCTGATGAGCCACGCCGGCGCCAAGTCCCCTCCGCGGGACCTGCGCGAGGCTGGGCTGGAATCCCTCCCGTTGTTTCCTGGTTCATGGAGGTGCTCAGGATAGGAAAAATCCATGCCTCCCTCGCTGCCATCGGGTAGCAAGAATCGTATCTCGTCGATGAGGTCGCGGTCCATGTGGATCCGGTAGACGATTTCGGCCGCCGACGTCGACAGCCGAACCGTCGCCACGGAATCGTCGCTCTCGTACTCCGTCACAAACGGGATTTTATCTTGTGCCGCGTCCCGTCGTACCGTGTCGATGGTATGCAATCCCTCCCAGGGTCGCATGAGCCCCCGGAAGAAGGTTCCGCGCCGATAGCGCTTCAGCACCTGCCCCGCCGAGGTCTTCAGTCGAGCCGTCGACCCCGTCTCCTCGATGACGAGCCGTCGTCCGATGTGCAGCCTCAACCAGGGGGCGCAGTCTGCCACCTTGTCCTGAACCAGGGGAATCCGGCCGACGCCGCTGATCGTTTCAGTTCCGAGGTTGCCCTCGACCGAGAAGAAGGTCCAGCCCCGGCGGTGGGCGGGGTCGCGCCGATCGATGACATCCAGGCGGGCGGGCCAGCGACCGCTGAAAAAGGATTCATCGACGACATCGTAGTTCGGTATCACCTGCCGGCCCTGCGGCCCCTGATCCATGACGAGTAGACCCCGCGGGTCGCGACGCACAGACCCTGCGCCGCCGGACCGACCTTCGATCCGGTCGAGAAAGGCCGATAGGGCCACGCTGTCGGTCGGCAGGCGCATCACCGAGCCATCCCTATGCCAGAGGTGGGCATTGCAGATGAGCACGGTGTCGCCCTGGCGGGCATAGTTGGCGTGGTCGTTCTGTAGCCAGATGGGCAAATCCTTCTCGCCCGGGCGGTCGGATCGAATCTGGAATTGCACCCGATTGGATGAGCCGGGCGGGTAATAGTACAGGTGCTGAAGATCTCGATCCGCCTCAGTATGGCGCTGCTGGGCATAGGCCATCGGCGGGTGCGGGTCGGCAGAGTCGTCGGACAGCAACAGGGCTCCACCGAAGGTCGATGCGGCGGCTACCGTGGCCACCGTAAGCACGGCCACCTTGTTGCCGAGGGCAACGACGAGTCCGGGGAGCAGGCCCGCCTCCACGGTCGCCGTCGAAATCTTGACTTGGACCAGAGAGGCCTCCGAGGTGGCCGTCATCTTGCCGAATATGACCAGTGCGCCCAGTAGGGAACTCTTCCCGTATCCCCCCTTGGCCAGGCGTTTGCCCAAGGCCTTCTTCGCCTGGATGAAGAGTGCCCGGGCACGAAACTCACTGGTCCCGACTCGATCGGCGACCTGGGGGAAGGAGAGCTGTTCGTAACAGCGCAGAACCAAGACGGTGCGCTGATCCGGTTTGAGTTGTCGCATGGCCAGCAGCACGATCTGTCGCAGTTCGTGGGCAATGGCATCGGCGACCACATCGTGATCCGGCGATGAAATCTGTTCCATCTGCGCCTCATCCAGGGACCGGGTCTTGTGTTTCCCATTATCGCGATAGTGTCTACGCATCCCGTTAAGGGCGATCTTGGAGAGCCAGGGCCAGAATTGGTCATCGTGCTGGAGGGTGTGCAGTTGTTCGACCATCTTGACCAGACTGTCCTGCACGATCTCCTGTGTCAGATCCGCATCCAGCGTCAGGCGGTTCACGTGCTCCTGCAGCGGGCCTCTAATGCCCTCGGCCAGCTTGTTCATGGCCACTTTGTCGCCCTGGCGGGCCTGAGCGACCCATCTTGAAATGGTCTCTCGTTTAGTCATCTACATAGAAGATCCATTGCTGAGGGCGAAACTACGGTTTTTTTGAACTAATTCTCCACTTTTTTTACAGACCGGAAATGGCGCGCTGCGCTTTGACTCGACTTTCTATCTCCCTAGAGGCCATGGACTATCTCGTTTGCCACATTGACCCTATCATTCCGCTTCGGCTTCCCCTCACGGCCGCGTTCGGCGTGACGTGGGGGAGAGCACAGACATCACTATACTCTAACTGAGTTTTGGGGACAATTCGCGTACGTGAGGGACTTTTATCAGCAAATCCGAAGTTCCCTGTTGCAAAACGTATCCTGGAAATCTCTATAGGGTGAGAAACGCGTTTTTCTGTTGTCCTTATGGGAGTGCAATGCTATCGGATGCTGACTTGGTGAAGCGTGTCCTGATGGGGGACCGCTCGGCCTATGGTGAATTGTTTGAGCGCTATGAACGCTCGGTGTTGGCGGTAGGGCTGTCCGTGCTGGGCGATCTTCATGCAGCCCAAGATGTGTCGCAGGAGACCTTTGTGATGGCCTATGAGAAGTTGCCGGCGCTGAGACGTGGGTCCAGTTTCGGCGTGTGGGTGCAACGCATCGCCCGGAATGAGGCCATTGGATACGTCCGGCGACTCCAGCGCCGGCAATCAGCAGAGGAATCGTCTCATCGACAGAAGACGCGCTCTGATAACCATCGCTTGGACGCCGTGGGGGAAAAACTTCTCAAGGATGTGTTACGTCTGCCTCGGCATGAGCGCAGTGTCGTCATGCTTCACTATTTCGAGGCCCATCCGGTCAAGGCAGTCAGTGCCATGACCGGTAGGCCGGTGGGCACCGTCACCATGCAGCTTTCACGTGCGCGGGCACGTTTGCTAAAATGGCTCAAGGAGAGTGCACTATGAACAACGAAAAGCAATTAGAGACCAGACTGAAAGATCTCGGTACCCTACTTCGATCCCAACCTTCGCCGGTAGAACGAGGGCTGCAGAGAATCAACGACGCCCAGCCGGTGAAATCTCGGCGGTCCCTCTATGGAATTCCTCTATTGACCAGGCCGGGACTCGGCGTCGCGGCCTGTCTCTTGATCAGCCTCTGTCTGTGGTTCTTCATGACATTGCCATCGACCGTGACCTTGGCTGAGGTTCAGGAGGCCGTCAAGGCCAGGACCTGGATCCACATTGCCTACGATGATGGGGATCAAGAATGGGCTAATCTGCGCGAGCGGCGCAGTTATTTCACCTCAAAACCTCTTGATGACGGAAACTTTTATGCGGGGACGCGTGACCACGTGAATGGCGTCTGGCGCTACTACCATCGAAATTGGGGTGAGCAAATACATGAGAAGCCATTCACGCCCCTTGCTTATCCGCAGTCGCCCTGGGAATACGCTGTGGGTGACTGGGACAACCGAGGCATCAGGTCTCCCGCTCGCAAGACAGTCGAAACCTTCGCCGACACGCTCAATGGTCGCGACGTGGTACGATTCGACACCTATGACATCGGGCCAGCCGGATTGCGGGCCCTCGTTCACCAGGTGTGGGCGGATCCTGAGTCACGCCTGCCGGTCCGCATTCGAAAATATGAAGGACGCAATAACAGGGCAGAAAGCCGAATTGGAGAATTCTCGTTCCTGGAGACGGGGCCGGCAAGTATCTACGAACTCGGAGCACCCGAAGGACTTCCCACTGTCACCAATTGGGGTGTCATAGACCCAGAGGCTCGAACCATTCAGGAAGCGGCGAAGAGGGCCTTGAAGCAGCTTCCCCGCAAGATGCGTGTCGTCAAAAAGACCCAATATGGCGTGTTCGTGGGCTACCGTAGGGGAGATCAGTTTCGTGGTGAAAGCTACGAAAGTCACAACAGCGATCACAGCGGCCGGGTGCCCTGTGACTATCCTGAGCGGCTTGGTGACATTCGGGCATGGGCCGCAGAGCACCTCACACATGTAGAGACCCTTCTATTTGACCGGGGCTACCTTTATACCTTTAAGATGAGTGAGGGACTGATGGAAACCTGGAAGTCACTGGGTGCGTCCTTGCGCGTTCGAAAGCTTGAAGCAGACCAGATCGATTCCCTCCATCAGCTACGCCAAATGTGGCCCTATATAACCAAGATAGGGCCTATGACCGTGTCAAGAACGGAACCCAATGCACCGCCGGGATCTGTTTTGCTCCGCTATCAGAGAGCAGACCTGAAACGGGATTGGTTTGTGGATCCCGAGCGTGACTATATTTGCGTCAAGCAGCGGGAGTACCGCAAAGAAGGGAACTCGGATCAGTGGGTCGAGTCTCGGCATGTAGGGACCGATCGAACTGATCTGAAGCAGTTGGCGTCCGGGCAATGGTATGCTCAGACTGTCTACCATCGAGGCAGGTCAGAAGATCCCAGCGAATACGAGATTACACTGCTGACCGATTCGGAATTTGAGCGGCAATTGGAATTGGCCGAGGAGGATCCCGCTGAATTCTTTGACGGTGAACGACTCATCCACGAGGCCAGGGAGAGTAATATCCCAATAACTTTTTGGGGTCGCTAAAAACCCGCCCAAGCAGGGCGATCCCATCTTAATGCCAAGTTAGTGTACTTCGCTGCAGAAACCCCACTGATCACTGATTACTGATTACTGACTTCTAAACATTCCCCGGCTCGGGATGGACCCAGGGGGATCGATAGGTCTTCTTCAGCAATCCATTGGCCTGGTCATCTCCCACGACCCGGCCCGCTACGGGGTCCCAGGTGAGCGTGCGGCCCACCCGTCTGGCGACGTTGGCCAGGATGCAAGTGGCGCTGGAGATATGACCCTCTTCGATGTCGGCCACCGGTTTGCTGCGCTTGTCGACGGCCTCCAGGAAGTTGAGCCAGTGGGCCCGCAGGGCCGGGGCGACATGTTTCTCCAGGTCCTTTTCCGTCTTGTCTTCGGGGTACTGTTCCAGTTCGTAGGTGACGTCGCGATGGATGGGCCGGCCCCCTCCCCTGGGAATGAAGTCATACTTGTGCACACTGGCCTTGAGTGTCCCCTTGTCTCCGTAAAAGACCATGGCCCAGGGATACTCCTTGTCGGGCGCCTCACCCCAGGTTCGATGTTGCCACACGACGTTGAGGTCGTCGTAGGCGAAGGTCGCGGTCTGAGTATCGGTGATGTTGGCCTTGCTGTTGGTGTCCACGAAGATCCCGCCCGAGGAACTGATGTGATTAGGCCATCCCAATCCCATCATCCAGCGGACCGCATCCAGCATGTGCACACACATGTCTCCCACGATGCCGTTGCTGTATTCGGTAAAGGAGCGCCAACGGCGGGGGTGCGCCAGGGGATTGTAGGGGCGCAGGGTTGCCGGTCCCGTCCACATGTCCCAGTCCAGATGGGCCGGGGGCGTCGTATCCGGCGGATTACCTCTGGCACGCATGTGATAGTAGCAGCAGATCTCGACCTGAGCGATCTTACCGAGCTTGCCCTGTTCGATGATCTCCTGCTTTGCCTCAATCAAATGGGGCGTGCTGCGCCGCTCGGTATTGACCTGGACCACGCGCCCGTACTTGCGGGCCGCGGCCACCATGGCCTGGCCCTCCACGACATCGTGACTCGTAGGCTTCTCCACCCAGACGTCGCGCCCGGCCTGGACGGCGGCGATCATGGCGAGGGCATGCCAGTGATCCGGGGTCGAGACCTGGACGATGTCCAGGTCCTCTTGCTTGAGCATCTCTCGATAGTCTGCATAGGTGCGCGGGGTCTTCCCGGAAGCTTGACGCGAAGCGACCAGCTCGGCGGCCTCGGCCAGCATGTTTCTGTCGACATCGCAGAGACAGACCACCTCCGCCGGCGCCACCTGGAGCAGGCGGAGCAAGGCACTCTTGCCATACCAGCCGGCTCCAATCAGGCCGATCCGGCGGGTCCGCTCGGCGGCAAAGAGTCTCGGGTACCGACCGAGGGCCGACATCGCCACACCGGCCGCACTGGCTTTCACGAATTCTCGACGATTCATACGTGGGCTCCCTGAATGGGACAATGGGATGGTATCGGGGAATAGTATGACATGCATTCCTCGATTCAACAAGGACGTTCCCACATGCGGGGAGAGTCAGGGTCCGCGACCCTTGAAAGCGAGGCCGCGAAGAGGAAGATAGTTCTCGTCCAAGAACAGGCTTTGCGATGGATTCTGGACAGAGCACCCGCGCTTCTGTAGAGTTCAGAAGTTCGGTTGTGCCGAATCGCGTTTCGTGCTTTACGCGTTGCGTCTGTCATTTGTATTGATAAAGGAGACTGCCATGAATCGTCGTGTATCAATCGGAATGTTCCTGTTGCTCACCCTTTTGACAGTGAGTTTGACCAGGTGGGTCAGCGGGGCCGAACAGGTGGTTGAACCCCAAAGCAAGACTATGCTGTTCGATGGCGAGAGCTTTGAGGGGTGGTTTCGTTTTCTGCGGGGGGGACAAGGCTCGGTGGATGAGACCTGGCAGATCAAGCCGGGAGGTATTCTGGCCTGCAACGGCAAGCCATCTGGTTACATCCGC
Source organism: Planctomycetota bacterium (assembly GCA_022567055.1). GTDB lineage: Bacteria > Planctomycetota > Phycisphaerae > Sedimentisphaerales > Anaerobacaceae > JAIPFM01. Next base: position 1,217 of record JADFHU010000040.1, on the reverse strand, counting down.
ACGAATCAGTCCTACAAGAACTACAAATTCCATATGGAGTATCGCTGGCCGGGACGGACCGGCAACAACGGCATCCTGGTCCACATGCAGGGCGAGGACCGCGTGTGGCCCAAGAGCCTGGAATGCCAGGGCGGGTATGGCAACCAGGGCGATTTCTGGGAGATCGGCGGCTTTGCGTTCAATGAGCACAAGAGTGGGGGGCACCGGGTCCGCGGCCGCCGCGTCCTCAAGTATGGCGCGCACAACGAAAAAGAACCGGGCCAGTGGAATGTCTATGAAGTCTGGTGCGTCGGCGACACGGTGCGCCCCTATGTCAATGGCAAACTCATGAACGAGGCCAGTGACTGCGCGGTCACCGAAGGAAAGATCTGTCTGCAGAGCGAAGGCTCGGCCATTGAATTCCGCAACATCTATGTGGAGCCGGCCAGGAACCCACTCTGGCCGGTAAGCCCCAAGCGGAAGATCGCTCTGTTCAACGGCAAGGATTTGGACGGATGGGTTCGCTTCATCCCCAACGACAAGGCAGAGAACAATACATGGACCGTTGATAAGGTCTGGTCGGTTGCAGAGGGTGTGATTCGCTGTGAGGGCAAGCCCAATGGCTACATCCGCACCACGGAAAGCTATGCCAACTATAAATTACACCTGGAATGGCGCTGGCCGGAAGAGCCGACCAACAGCGGCGTGCTCCTGCACCGCGCGGGGATCGATCGTACCTGGCCCATGTGTGTGGAAGCACAGCTCATGCATGAAAATGCCGGTGACTTCTGGCTGCTGAGTCACTCATCCATTGAGGTAGACGGTCAACAAATCGGACCCTCGCAGTACGCCAACGGCAAGAAAAAACATGCATCCAATGAAAAGCCGTTAGGCGAGTGGAACAGTTATGACATTGTCTGTGACGGCGGCAGCGTGTCACTCACTGTCAATGGCCTGTTGCAGAACCAGGGAATCAAGGCTCAACCCTCCAGCGGTCCTATCTGCCTACAGAGTGAGTGGAGCCCGATTGAGTTTAGGAACATTTATTTGAAGCCCCTTCGGTAGGGTGGGCTCCGCCCACCAATGATGGACGCGCGCAAAGGCGCAGAGACGCAAAGGTCGAAAAAGACAATAGAGTCGGCTGTGTTTTTTTTGCGGCTTGGCGGCTTGGCGCGAGATCATATGTCGGTTGCGGGCAAAGAGATGTAGATGTAGGGTGGGCTTCGCCCACCGCAGGG
>JADFHU010000579.1 GCA_022567055.1 Planctomycetota bacterium | reverse complement strand
GAAAACGAGCGTTTCTGCGACTGGCAAGGAAGGCGAAGCAGGCCGTCCGAGGACGATCGATGGAGCCTGACGCCATCCAGACGCAGAATAAGCCGTTTGAATGCAGAGTCATTTTGCGTAGGTGCTCCTAGGCTCTGTTCCCTGTGCCCGTGAGATTACCGGCCGTCAACGCCGGCTTTGACAGATCGCCATAGAGTCATCTGGGCCATTCGTTAAGTTGCTTCCCATTTTTTAGCACAGCGCCTATCGCCGTCTCCGCTCTACCATCCTCCGTGCCCGCTGGTTGATGTCGGCAGACACATCCAACTCGAGGACTTGCCCCGCCAAAGCCCGCGCCGCTGATCTGTTGGATCGCCTGGTGGTCTCCGCTATTCGCAGGACAGCCAGGGCCGCCTCGCTTCTTAGGTCGCCTTCTTGAGCCACGGCAAGGAGGCTGCGGATCGACGCCCTGGTCGGCAAGTTCCCCAAGGCTGAAATGGCCAGGCGACGTCCATCAATCTGTCGGGCACAGTCCAAGACCTGCAGACAGAATTCCGTCTACGCTTGTTGGGTCGCACCGCCGGCCATCCTGACAGACGAACGAGGCCGCGAACGGCCAAGACGTGGTGGGCCAAGGATCGATTCTTGTCTTGGGCCAATTGGAGCAAGGAGGGACAGGCCTCTGCATCGGGCCACTCGCAGAGCGTCCGGATGGCGCGGTCGGCCTGTCCCGCGTCGGAGGACTGTGTGGCCTCGACAACGGTGTTGAGGGCCAGATCGCCGCCAAGAGCATTGAGCAGGGCCATCAGTGCCAACAAACTGAATCATGTGCCCGCCCTTGACCGGGTGGTCGCGCAAGACTTTGACACCGTTGCCATAGACATGTGTCTGGTAGGTGTGACCGTCATGTCCCTTCGGTACAAACTTGACCGGGCCGGAACCGTCCATCCCCAGGGCCCATTGAATGATATCGAAATGGTGGGCACCCCAGTCGGCATTCTTTCGCTTGCTTTTTCGCCTCTGCGACGTATCCTGGGCGCTGGTTTCGAAGTGGGATCACCCTCAATGAGCTATCAATCGCCATGGCCTACACCGTACTAGCACGAAAATACAGATCGCAGTCCTTTGATGATGTCGTCGGGCAGGATTCCGTCGCCCATACGCTGAAGAATGCTATCAAGACGGATCGAGTCGCCCACGCCTATCTGTTCACCGGCACCCGGGGCGTGGGCAAAACCACGATCGCCCGCATTCTGGCCAAGGCGCTGAACTGCCATGCCGGTGAGGCGCCCACGACTGAACCCTGCTGCCGCTGTGAAAGCTGCCTGGCCGTGAACACCGGGGACGACATCGACGTCTTGGAGATCGACGGCGCCAGCAACAACGGCGTGGACCAGGTCCGAGAGTTGCGGGACAACGCCATCTATCGGCCGGCCCGCAGCCGCTACAAGATCTACATCATCGATGAAGTGCACATGCTATCAGTGGCTGCCTTTAATGCGCTGCTCAAGATCCTGGAGGAACCTCCCAGCCACGTCAAATTCATCTTTGCCACCACCGAACCCAACAAGGTCCTGGCCACCATCCAGTCCCGCTGTCAGCGCTTCGATTTTCGCAACATCAGTGTCCCGGACATTGGCAAGCAACTCAAGATCGTCCTGAAACAGGAGGCCATCGACTACCAAGAGGAGTTGATCCTGGCCTTGGCCAAGTTGGCCAATGGCTCCATGCGCGACTCCCTCAGTCTACTCGACCGGCTGATCAGCACCGGCGTTACGCCATTGAGCCTCGAGCTTCTGGAAGAGTCTTTGGGCCTGCCCAATGTAGAACGACTGTATGATCTGGTTGAACACATCGGCAGCGCCGATGCCGCCGAGACCCTCATGGGTATCGACCAACTGATCACCTCGGGCCTCACCGAGACCCAGATCGTGGATGCCCTGATTGATTGCATGCGGGATCTCATGGTCTTGAAGACGGCGGGTCATCGCACGGAACTACTGGTCTTGACGCCCGACCAACTGAAGATGGCAGAGAGGGTGGCTCAGAAATTTGACGTGGCGGGCTTGATCTACGCCATCAGCGCCCTCGAAAAACTACGCTGGTCCGTGAAAAACAGTGATTCACCCCGTACCCTGCTCGAGGCGAGCGCTCTGCGTTTTGCCCTGAGCGAACATTTCTTGAACATCGACACCCTGCTGGCTCAGTTGGGTGATCAGCCGGCAGACGCCGTTAAAAAAAAACAACTCCCTAGGCCGCACACTGACCCGCCCCCGCGGGCCATCGCATCGATTCCGGCAAACAGGCCCGCATCTAGACAGCCGGCTCCGATAGTCCCGCTGAACGCCCCACCCGCGGAGCCCCCCCCCAACGCGGCCGCCTCACCGGCCCCGATCGCAGAGGGTGACATCGCGTCGATCCGGGCGTCCTGGCCGGCTATCCTGGCGGCGATCAACGAACGCTTGGGCCCGGGTACCGGCGGCCTGATGCTAAAGAGTACCCCCGCGCACCTCGCCGAGGGCACGCTGACGATCGAGTTTGACGCCTCGGCGAAAGTGCAACAGGAAATGTGTGCCGCCTCACCCCGGTCAGAACAGCTCCAAGAGACGCTGTGTCATTGTCTGGGAAGGCAGGTCCAGTTGGTCTTTGCACTGAAGAAAGATGAGGGTCTCGACACTGAGTCGTCCGATCCGGCAGCCGATGCACAGACCCTGCAGACCAAGCGACGCGAGCTACTCAATGACCCCGCCGTCAAGACCGTGCTGCTCGGCTTGAATGCCACCGTGACCGAGATCAAGGACAACGAACCGTAAGAGACCGGCCCAGACGCCGCGCTACTTGCGACGCTCCGTCTCTTTCGTGCGACCCTCACGAGTTCCCCCATTCTTCGCCAGCAGCACATAGCGCTTGGCGGTACGCCGGTCGAGGTTGGCGCGTCGGGCCACTTCCTCGTAGGTGCCGAAGCGCTGGTAGAGCATGACGCAGTAGCGTGACACCAGTTCCTCGGCACCGAGACGCCCGCCTCGCAGTTGATCCGCAAGGTCGTCTGTCGATTCCGTCGGATCGCCATCCGGATCGCCGGTATAGTCTCGTTTAATGATCACCCGCCGCACGCACTGTGCCAGTTCACGCACATTGCCCGGCCAATGGTAGTCGGTCCCCAGCCTCTGATCGATCACGCTGCGCACGGTCGCGCAGAGCGTCTCGTTGTCGTGTCCGAGTATCCAGTGGACGGTATGGGCAATCATGAGATCGAGTTCTCCCGGTTTCTCCTGAATGCGTTGCTGCAGAGACGGGACCTCGATACAGTCACTACAGAGGCGGTAGTAGAAATCGTCTCGAAAATGCCCCTCCTGACGCAACTCCCTGAGACTGCGGTGGGTGGCGGCGATCACCCGACCGTAGAAGGTGAGTGAATCGTGCGATCCTACCGAGGAGAAGCGACGTTCCTCCAACACCTTTAGCAGCTTGACCTGCACGGCGGGACTCACGTCGCCGATTTCATCCAGAAAGATCGAGCCATGCTTGCCGCACAGCGACAGCAGCCCCTTGTGGGTCGCCACGGCGCCGGTGAAGGCCCCCTTGGCATGCCCAAAGAGTTCGGACTCCAGCAGAGTCTCGGCATACTGTGACAGATTGACGGGGACAAAGGTCCGGGTAAAGTTCGTGGCAAAGGCCTGCTTCTGTTCGTCGAAAGGAATGTATCCACTGCGACCAATCGCCGCGGCGGCGGCTCCCTTGCCGGACCCGGTCGGACCCAGGAGGAGGGTGGAAAAATCCTCCATTCTGTCCCAGAGGCCCTGCTCGTAGAGTTGCATGTCACAGGTGAAGATATGGTTCCAAAGCTGTTCGCGCAGGCGGCACATGGACACGCTTTCGCCGAGCAGGCCGCGATGGATGAAGTGGAAGGCCCTGCGGATTTGAAAGAAGAGTGAAAAGTAGCGATTCGCCAGCTCCGGAGCAAAACCCCGCTGCTTTAGCGTTCGCAACGCCTCTCTGGCGAAGGGCACGCTGACTGTCTCGGTATCGTTGGCGATCTGTTCTTGGATGATCCGATCGAAGGCGTCATTGTAGGTATGATAGATATCAAACAGAAAGGCGTTGGTCACGATCCGCTGGTCTTCAAGACGAAAATCCTGGATGCGACGGCCGCCCAGT
>JADFHU010000039.1 GCA_022567055.1 Planctomycetota bacterium | reverse complement strand
TGGAGATCCTGACAGTCGATTCTACAGCAACCTATTTGAGGTTTGGGCAAAGGATCAATTCTTCCCCGTATTCTACTCGCGCCAAAAGGTGGAATCGGTTGCCAGTGAGATCATGGTACTCGAGCCTGAAAGATGAAAATTTGCTTGGTGGAAGGAAAACGTTCACTACAGAATTTGGCTCTGAGAACCTCACAATCGTAGCTGGTATAACATTCATCGGTTCCGCTGATGTCATGCTGTCCTGGAGACTCTTTCATGAAAACGTTTGGCAGAAAAGCATGCTTTAAACGATTGATACCGACATGGTTGCTGTTTCTGTGTGCACCCGCACTGGTTCAGACCGCCCCGGGTCGTGATTCGGACTGGCCCGAATTCCGAGGCCCGACGGGCCAGGGCATTGCTGATGAGGCAGATCCTCCCCTGCACTGGAGCCCTACCCAGAACATCGCCTGGAAGCGGTTCATACCGGGAGAGGGGTGGTCCTCTCCCATTCTCTACCAGGGCTCCCTCTATCTCACCACCGCGCTGACCAATGAGCAGGATCACCCCGTTTCACTACGTCTGATTCGCGTGGATGCCGCCACCGGGGAGGTCATCTGGGACAGAGAGGTATTTGCTCGCACAGGTCCCAGCCCGCGACAGGACAAGAACAGTCATGCGAGTGCGACACCGATCGCCCGGGACGGACACATCTATGCACACTTCGGTCACATGGGAACGGCCTGCGTGGACCTCGCCGGCGATCTGGTCTGGACGCAGACCGAAATCAACTATTCGCCCATGCATGGCAACGGCGGATCGCCGATCCTGGTGGATGATAAACTGATCTTTAGCTGTGACGGCACGGAAGATCCTTTCGTGGTGGGGCTCGACAAGGAGACCGGTGCGATTGCCTGGAAGACGGCGCGGCACAAAACCGACGCGTTGTCCATCTCCTTTTCCACGCCTCTGCTCGTCAGAGAGGGTGGAGAGAAGGTCGTGGTGAGTCCGGGCAGCGGTCACGTGGCCGCGTACAATCCGGTTGACGGCAGGGAAATCTGGCGAGTGCTCTATGGCAAGGGATTCTCGGTGGTACCCCGACCGGTCTATAGCCAAGGCCACGTCTTCATTGGGACCGGCTTCATGTCTCCGTCTGTCTTGGCCGTGCGCATGGGCGGCCGGGGTGATGTCACCGACTCCCATCTGACCTGGAAGACCAAGAGCTACGCGCCCAAGACACCTTCCATGTTGTGTTACGGGAAGGAACTCTACTACGTCGCCGACAACAGCTACATGACCTGTGCGGATGCGCTGACGGGAAAAGAGCATTGGCAACAGCGTCTGGGTGGGACCTTCTCGGCCTCTCCCGTGTTGGCCGGCGACCGCCTCTATGTGGTCAGCGAAAAGGGTGTCACATCGGTCATCGCCGCCGGCACGACTTACACGCTGCTGGCAAAAAACGACCTGGCCGAAAAGTCCTTCGCGTCGCCCGCCGTCTCGGGCAAAGCGATCTTCATCCGCACCGAACACCATCTCCATCGCATCGAGGCGCAGGGCGGTTAGGGATCATTTCGAGCAGAGATGAACCGCAGAATATCGAACAAGGAAAACCGCGGCTTCCGTGGCTCAAATTTCGCTGCGATAGCAGCATTATTGAGACCGCCACGAATGTCCAACGGTGAAGTCTATAAGCCGCTCTTCGAGATCAAACTCACTGCCCTTCCACATTCTGCGGTTCCTGTTTGATATTCTACGGTTCCCCCCCCTGCCATTACTTCTAATCCCATACCGCGTGAACGGCTACCACTGATGACCCTCCTGACCCAAAAGCTCACATGACGCGTCGTTCTTAGAGCGCCGGCGGTAGCGCCACGAAAGCACCGTGAGCATCTATCGCCTGATCATTCCCTTCAAGAGCGTGAGAGAATGGGCCGGGAAGGTGTAGGTGACTCGTTCCCCCGTGCCGGTGACATTGGCCTTTTGGACGGTCTTGACCGGCTCTTTGCCGAAGTCATTTTCGGATTTGACGTCGGGGCCGTTGATTTCGAAGACCTGGAAGAGTCACTGAAGTGACCTTCCCGGCAGGGGATGTCGGCGGTGATGGCCTTGTCCTTGTCACGATTCACGACACTTAGGAACCGTCAAGAAATAACTTCCGCATTTGAATGCCCAATTGCACCCCATCTTTGACCGCTTCTCAATCGCGATATCCGCGACGTAGAACAGCTACGCCTGTGGTTTCGCTCAATCGGGCGCGACCCAATATGGGGCACACTTGGACCTCAAATTGCACAACTTATTCCTTGACGATCCCTAAGTGGCGCCCACGCTGGCCGACCCTTAGCCACGGCGAGCGCAAGCGCGTCCAGGTGGCCGTGGCTCTAGGACAGGAGGTCCATGTGCTGGCCCCTGGACGAAGCGACCAACCACCTGGATCTGCCTCCATCAACGGCCTGGAAACCGACCTCGATTCCTATGACTGCGCCTTGATACTCGTCAGTCACGGTCCGGTCTTCCTGGATGCACGGGTCACGACCCACTAGACCATCAAGGAAGGAGAGAAGGATAACTCAGGGTTGCCCAGAACGCAGTTGTATCTGGGCTAATGACTTGCAAATCCTCCGTTCGCCGCGTACACCATAATTCGTGACAGGCGACCAGAGACTCATCAAAAGAGCAGCGATGGGGGACGAAGAGGCCTTCTCGGAGCTGTACCGTTCTTATCGTGACTGGGTCTATCGACTGGCCTGACGCTTCCTGAAAGATGAAGGCCTGGCCCAGGATGTGGTGCAGGATACCTTTGTCTATCTGGTCAAGAAGCTGCCCACCCTGGAATTGACGGTCCGTCTGACCACCTTCCTCTATCCGGTTGTCAAAAACCTCTGCCTGAATCTCCTACGGTTTCCGACGCCCCCATGACCCGGGCGAACTGCTACTCCTCGAAACCCCCGCGTGAGAACGTTCCTCGCCGCCACACCTCGAAGATTTGCGCAGCGTTTTGGAGGTACTGCCTCTTGAGCAGGCCGAGGTTTTGACTATGCGTTTCATCGAGGACATACGCCTGGCCGAGATTGCGCAAGCCCTGAATATCCCCACGGGTACGGTCAAATCACGCCTGTACCACGCCTTACGGACGCTTAGGGAGAGCCCTAGTTGCCGGCGGTATTTCTTGGAGTAGAAACGGATTTTTTCACCGCGGAGGCGCTAAGGAAGAATTTGAAGGAGTTCGATCGGATCCATCCGCTCCATCAGTTAGGCACTGATGACCACGCGACGGTCGTGTCGAATCCCTTCCATGGCAGAAGTTAGGATGGAAGTCTTCTACGCCTTTCTTTTGAAGCGCGACGGCAAATGGCTGATTAGCCGTAGCGGTCGCGTCCTGCCGAACGAGGCCTCTTGGATGATGAGAGGATACATGGCGAATCCAGCGGTGAAAGTCGACGTGCTCCCCATTGAACTGTTGGGCGAATGGTGGGCCGTGTGTGACTCAACGATCACCATGGCGGCTGACGGGACCGGCACGGAACTCCGGGTCGGACCGGGAGGACTAGGAGAACTGGGCCCCGGCGCCAAGCCGGAGCCATTCAAATGGGAAGTGAGCGGCTCCACGCTGCTACGTCGTTTCGCGGATCGGGAGGAAACGCTCGATATTGTCTGGATCCATGACGATTCGGTCCCCAAGCCAATCCTGGAAGGGCTACCCTGAGTACCACACACTTGTTTTTACCTTGGAATCGCTGCAAAAAACGGACAGAATTTCTTCTGGTACATGGTCATCGCTTCGTTTTCTTGCGCGTGCCTTTCTTTGCAGTCTTCTTCTTAGCAGGTTGCCCCGTTTTCTTTTTCACGCTTTTTTTCTTTACGCTTTTCTTTTTTACCGTCTTCTTTGTCTTCTTTTTGACGACTTTCTTTGTGACCTTTTTGACAGCAGCCTTCCGCTTGGTCTGGGTGCTCTGCGCTTTGGCCTTCTTGACTAAGCGTTTCGGTTTCTTTACAGACGAGGTCTCTTCCAAGTCTATGCCGAAGACGTCGGCCAGGTCTGTGTCTTCGATCACGCGTGACGTCTTGCGCTGGGCCTGCTTCAAGAGCTTCTTGGATTGTTCCTGGACCGTCTGGCTGATGAGATCGTCTACCTTGGCCTTGCGCAGAACGAAGAATAGGCCCGGGTCTTCGTCGAGACGCGTGCCAATGCCGTACAGGGTAGCAGCGACGTGTTTGCACATGGAGGCCCAGTCGGGGCAACTGCATGCGAAGCCGATTTCCTTGGGTGAGGGAAACAGTCCCTGCCCCTTGGCCGTAAAGATCTGGCCCAAGGCCTTGGGGAAACGTCCGTCCAGGAGTTGCTGCAGGGATGCCATTTCATTGGCAGAGGCTGTTTTGATCTGTTTCCAAACGACCTTACTGATGGATTTGATCTTGATCTCGATCTTATAGGGGGTGCCGCGACGGCCCTGGACCAGGGAATGGACCTTGCCGGGTTCGATCTGTAAATCCAGGACGGCCCCGTTCAGCACATAACTGCGTCCCCGTCCAATGCGGTTGCTATAGTCGGCATAGCCCTCCAGGTTTTCGTTCCAGGCCTTGCCCCACCAGGTGCTTGCCAGGGCCCGACCCTCAATCACAATCGGTCGAATTTTCGGGTTTTTCTTTTGCAGTTGCTTGAGCTTGCGTTGAGCCTTCGCCCTCTTCTCCCCGACTGATACGTAACGGGGCCATCCATAGCCATAGTATCCCATGAGTTGGTCCTCTACAGTGACAGAGTGAACATATCCATCAGTTCTCTATCGTTCATTTCGGTTATCCAGGTTTCTCCTGCCTCGGGGATTATGCGTCGTGACAGCTCGGCCTTGTCTTCCAGCATGGTGTCAATCTTCTCTTCGATGGTCCCCTGAGTAATGAATTTGTGGACCACGACATTTCTGTGTTGGCCAATACGGAAGGCCCGGTCCGTGGCCTGGTTTTCCACGGCCGGGTTCCACCACCGATCAAAGTGAATGACATGGTTGGCGGCCGTGAGATTTAGCCCCACGCCACCGACTTTAAGGGACAGAACCAGGAAGGGAGTATACTCGTGTCCTTGAAACTGGTCCACAATCTGTTTTCGCTTTTTGATCGGCGTGGCCCCGTGCAGGACGAGGCCGGTGTGCCCGAACACCGTGGCCAGATGGTCGCGCAGCGGCTCGATGACCTCCGCAAACTGGGTAAAGACCAAGACCTTCTCCCGCTTGTCGTGGATCGTTTCACAGATCGAGCGGAGACGCTGAAACTTGCCGCTGTGATCTTCAAGGTATTCATTCTGCCCCAGGTACTGGTCCGGGTGGTTGCAGAGTTGCTTGAACTTCATCAGAGCGGCCAACACCAAACCCCTGCGCCGGATGCCGTCGGGATTTTCCTCCAGGGTTTCCTTGAGCTGTTTAATCAGGCCCCTGTAAAGGACGACCTGTTTCTTGGTCAATTGTGCATAGGTCTTCATTTCGACCTTGTCCGGTAGGTCGGTAATAACGCTCTTGTCCGTCTTTAGCCTTCTGAGGATGTAGGGGCCCACGACCTTTTTCAGACGTGCGTAGCCACTGGGGTCATTTCGGAGGGTCTTGGTGAATTGAGCAAACTCCTTCGTGGTGCCCAGTAGGCCGGGATTGATAAAGTCGAACAGAGACCACAGATCCGTGAGTCTGTTTTCAATCGGGGTTCCTGTCATGATAATCCGGTTTCTGGCCTTGAGTCGCTTGACGGCCCGTGTCTGCTGAGCGCCGGGGTTCTTGATCGCCTGGGCTTCATCCAAGATCACCAGATCCCAGTCCACTGCTTGGAGCCAGGTGTATCGTTGGCAGAGGGCATAGGTTGTTATCACGAGGTCCGCCCCCTTCAGTTCAGGATCCGCGCGTCCTTGTTTGATCTCTATACCGGCACTGGGATGAGCCACAACGTAGTTCAGCGCCGGTGCAAACCGATCGATCTCACTGCTCCAGTTACCGATCAGCGAGGCCGGTATGACGAGCAGGCTCGCCCCTTTCTTGCTGCGACCCCCTTGGGACTTCAAGGTGCTCAGCATGGCCAGCAACTGCACGGTCTTTCCCAGGCCCATATCGTCGGCCAGGCATGTCCCCAAGCGCAGCGAGTCCAGCAGACACAACCAGTTCAGGCCCTCGCGCTGGTAAGGCCGCAGCTTGCCTCGAAAAGCCTTGGGCACGCGCACCGTGTCGATACGTTCCGGTCGAGCCAGCTTGGCCGTCACCTCCCGTAGCCACTGCCCATGCGAAAATTCGATTTCAACACCCTCTTGTGTCAAACTCGCATCCCGATCCGTGCCCAGTTGCAGGCGCATGGCATCGCGCAGGGTCAGGTTCCCCTGGTCCATGAGTTGACGGGCGCGTTCGTAGGCCGCTAGGGTTTGCTCCAGCTTATCGCCGTCGACCTCGACCCATTTACCCTTGATAAAGGCCAGACCCTCGGCTTCATCCAGCAACCTGCGCACCTCCTCTTCGGAAATGACCGATTCGCCCAGAACCAGTCGGGCACTGAAGTCCAGCAAGGCATCCATCCCGATGGAGGTGGGAGCGTCATCGCCCATGCTAATCGCCACCCGCAGGCCTGCTTGCCGGTTCTTCCACCAGTTGGGGATACGGCACAGGATACCGGACTTTTCATACAGGGGGATTTCTTTGAGTATCGCATAGGCCTCCCCCGCCGACAGTGCCAAGGGATGAAAGATCTCTCCGCTGTCCAACGCTTTGCGAATGAATTCACTCTCTTGGGCCGCCAGATGAACGGTCCCCAAGAGATCGAGTAGCTTGCGACTCTGGGCGCCATACTCCGTCAAGGCATGTTTGAGCGGCAGGTGTTTGGACTGGCCCTTGGGGTTCAGACCGGTTGAATAGGTGGCCAGGAAGGCGAAGGGATAGGCGTCTTTCTTGCTCTCCACCAGATGAAAAAAAACACGTCCCACCAGGTGCATTTGTGGGCTCAGCGTCTTGATATAGTCGGCGACTGTCCCCGGGTACAACTTGATCTGGCGCTGAAGGGTCGCGTTGAGTTCGGACCAGAGTCGGCCCAGCACATCCGTCTTCAAGTACTCCGAACCAGGCATGAAGGGGGCCATGCCGACGAGTTCACTGGCCTCCTCCTTGGCCAGGGGAACAGTCACCCTGTGACGAAGCGCCTCCAGTTCCGCAGTCTTGACCAATTTCTCGGCGAACCGACCCGTCACACGCCTCCAATAGGCCAGTGAAACCGACAGTGACACCGCGGTATCGCAAAATCCCAGGTACAGCCAGAATGAGGCATCGTCCTTCCTAAAGCGTCGAAACAACTCATCCTGCAAGATCTGTTGACCCTTATCGACCGCGTCCTCCAATGCGTCCCATTCCAGTTCCAGGTCTTCGGTGGGCAAGACGGCCACGTTAAGAGACTTGTAACCGTTCACCCATCGTTCCGATCAGAAATGAACCGCAGAATATCGAACAAGGAATGTCCAATGGTGAAGTTACAGCGTCTCATATGGAACCTTATCAAGATTCTACTTCCGACTCTTCTTGCCGGTTCCTTAACGCTGGCCACCAAGATTGATATCAATTCGTCGTTCTCCTGAACCAGAAGTCGAGTTCCGATAGCGAGTCGATGAGCCGTCCACGCGGTCGAACTCGCTATCCTTCGACATTCTGCTGTTCCTTGTTCGATATTCTGCGGTTCAAAAAAACCTTGGTTCTCAGCGCGTAGAGAAACGGAACACGGTGACAGAATCAAAGGGCTTGCCCGGGCGCAGCACGGTCGAGGGGAAATGGGCATGGTTGGGTGAGTCGGGAAAGTGCTGTGTTTCCAGGCAGAAGGCGTCGTGTTGATTATAAGAGGTCCCCTGGCGTCCCGTGATGTTGCGGAAATGGTTGGCCGTATAGAGCTGCATACCGGGTTCGGTCGTGAGTAACTCCATAACGCGTCCGGTGAGAGGATCGTAGACGGTGACTCTGTGACGTAGCGTGCCGTCCCAGTCATTGAAAACATAGTTGTGGTCGTAGCCACGCGGCTTCTGCAGTTGATCGATGCGCGAGCCAATGGTGCGGGGCTCGGTGAAATCCAGGGGTGTGTCCTTCACGGGACGGATTTCACCGGTGGGGATCAGTGCCTCGTCGGCGACGGTATAGGCATCCGCATCGATACGCAGGACATGATCGTAGACCTTGCCCTTGTCCTTGCCGGTCCCGGCCAGATTGAAATAGGCATGGTTGGTGAGGTTGATGACCGTGGGTTTGTCGGTGGTGGCTTGGTAGTGGATTTTCAGCTCGTTATTCCATTGGAGGGAATAGGTGACATGGCAGGTCATATTGCCGGGAAAGCCTTCCTCACCGTCCTCACTGAAATAAGAGAACTGAACAGCCACGGCGTCCTGTTGGGGGAGAATCTGGCCATGCCACAAGACACGGCCGAATCCCTTGCTGCCGCCGTGGATGTGATTTTGACCCGCATTGGCCGTGACCTGAACCTTCTTACCGTCCAAGGTAAAGCGGGCCTTGCCGATGCGGTTGGCATAGCGTCCAATCACGGCCCCATATCGCCCCCGCAGAAAGTCCTCGGGTGTGTCGGAACCCAGAACGACGTCGGCAGACCGACCCTCACGGTCCGGCACGACGAGCGACGTCAACATGGCTCCAAAATCGATGACACCGACGCGCATGCCGTTGGCATTGCCGAGTGTATACAGGGTGACAGGCAGTCCTTCAGTTGTCCGACAGAAGGGCTGTTGTCGAATGGTGAGACCGGTGGGATCGTCCGCGGCCCTCGCAAAGTTTAAAGGCGGCATGGACAAGACTCCTGAAAGGATCAGTATCGTACGCAGATAGATTGGGTAGCGCGTCATCTCAATACCCTCACTGATTATTGAACAGAACGTCCACCTGGTGCGGTCCAGATTCTTGATCGCCGCTAGTCAGTGTGGCCAGCAAGTCGAGCTTTCCTTTTGGCAGGCGTAAATGTTCGTAAACGATGTGCTGGTCGCTTGCCGAATGACTGGCCGTCCACTGCTGGTCGCCGATCTTGAGGACTGACCTCCCGCCGCTCTTGTTCTCGCGCAGGCGCAGACGAACCGTGTAGTCGCCGCCGCTCGCCACATAGAGCTTCCAAATGCCATTGGAATTGTCTGCCCAAGGTCGGCCCTGGAAATGGCGCCAGTCCTGCCGTGTCAGCACCACGGGGTTTTCATGCGGCGTGCCCACGTGGATCCGTGGCGGTGCGTAGTTGTTCGGTCGCGTGCTGCCGACATCGTCGAACCAAGTGTCGTAGGCCCTCTTCATGCGTGCCAGTTGTTCGGGGCGGGTCGCGGCAAGGTTCTGTATTTCCAAGGGATCATGTTCCATGTCGTACAGTTCAAACTTCGGCGTGCCCTCAAAGGCCTCCCGGCCGAAACCGCTGTCGTGCAGCAGCTTCCACTTCTGATTACGCATCATGAAATTGTGGTAGCGCAGCGGAGCGTCACCCCGGTGCGCCTGGATCGTGATGTACCGGTCCGGCCAGGCGGCGTTTTCCTGGGTGAGCAGGGGCCAAAAGCTGCGTCCGTCCAGTTTTACGCCGGCCGCCGCTTGCACACCGCAGGCCTCGAGAACGGTGGGCAATATGTCGAAGTGTGCAACAACGACGTCTGAGGTCTTCCCGGCGGCCAGTCTTCCCGGCCAGTGCAGGTACAAGGGCGAACGCACGCCGCCCTCGTAGACATTGGACTTCTTGCCCAACATGCCCGCCACGTAGCGGCGAGTATTGGGACCGTTGTCTACCATGAATAGGACGAGGGTATTGTCGAGTTGCCCCATGGCCTCGATACGCGAGAAGAGCTTCTTCACGTTGTCGTCGATGTTGCTGATCATGGCAAAGATACGGGCTAGTTTGTCCTTGTCCCGCTCCTCGGGGAGGGGATGCCCGCTGTCTTGGGGGAACTGATCGCTGCCGAGATTCAGGCGTTTGTAGTATTCGTACCATCCCTGCGGCACGTCGTGAAAGGGGCCATGCGGCGCGTTCGTGGGCACATAGGCGAAGAAGTTCTTATCTCGCTGCACCTGCCTTTCCATCCAGGCCAGTGCCGCATCGAAATAGATGTCCGTGCAATATCCCTTCTGCGGCGTCTCCACGCCGTTGTGAATGAGGATGGGATCGGTGTACTTGCCCTCACCCCCGGGTGGGTCCGCCGGTTGGCCGATGCCCCCACCGCGATGCATCAAGACCTCATCGAAGCCCTGATCCTGCGGGCGCATGGGGTAGTTGTCGCCCAGATGCCACTTGCCGAAGAGGCCGGTGGCATAGCCCGCGGCCTTCAGCATCTCCGCCAGCGTGACTTCCTCCGGCTCCATCATGGCCCGGCCGATCCAGGTGTCCACGACACGGGTGCGATAGTTGTATCGGCCCGTCATCAGGCAGGCCCGCGTCGGGGCACAGACCGGGCTGACATAGTAGTTGTTCATGCGGGCGCTGTTTCTCGCCATGGTGTCGAGGGCGGGCGTCTTGATCACCGGATTGCCGATGAAGCCAAAATCGCCATAGCCCTGATCGTCGGTGATGATCAGGACGACGTTGGGGCGGTCTGCCGGTTGCCCGGTGCCGGCTGAACAAACAGGGGAAAGCGCCATGGTGACGATGACGGCAGCGAGAGTCTTCAGGAACTGGCAGCGATCGATCATCCTATTCTCCTTAGGACCCGCACAACAATAACCTACCGCTTCTCCATCTCAATCTTCAGGTCGTCTTTGGCCGTTCCTCAATCCCGAAAGCCTCAACGTAGGACCACTACGCCTCCGGTCTCGCTCAATCGATCACGACCAAATCCAACCCAAATCTGAGCGGATAATTCGGTAACTTGTTGTCATGCACGTCCTTAGACGAGTTGTAGGCTCGCGGTTGAGGTCCGCGATGCGGCCAATAGGATATGTCAATTCCGCAACGATCGCTACAGAAATGTCCGAACTTAGTTGCTGCAATGGCTTTAGACGAATCACTGGGAACTCGTGGTTTGCAGGTGTCGGTCTATCGCGCAGTATTATCTGGTCTTGTGATGCATCCAATAATCTTGAAAAATCTGTCAAGTTTCGTCGCGCTGTTCGTCTATATTGTGGAAGCCAATAGTTCGCTAGGAGTGTTGGTTGGCAATGATACCAACGGGAAAAACCGGCTTTTATGAAATGTAAGGTAGATCAATCGGCCTATACCGCCCTTGTGAAAGAATACTCTGCTTGTGTCTTTGGTGTCTGTTTCGGTATGCTTGGAAATAGACACGACGCAGAAGATTTAGCGCAACAGACGCTTCTTAAAGGATTTTCAGATATCCATAGACTGAAGCGTGTCGAGTGTTTTGGCCCCTGGATCATTCGGATCGCAAAGAATCTGTGCCTGGACTTTATGCGTGACGAAAAGCGGAAGAGAAAGGTTCTTGACAACAAAACAAGAGAGCTTGTAACTGACGATGCTGTTTGTCGGGACAACGATAGCAGCTTGTTCAAACTCCAATCTGCCCTAACGCAACTCGACAAAGAGTATAGGCTTCCGCTCATGCTTTATTATTTCGACGGGCAAAGCGCTAAGAGCGTTGCAGAAGAGCTAAATATCAGTGTTGCAGCAGCGTTCACCAGGATCAGCAGAGCTAGGAAGAAGTTGCGTACCATCATTGGCACCCCAGGAGGTGCATCATGACCAAGAACTGTGAAGCCAAGCAGGATAGAATTGCCAAATTAGTGACAGAACATTCTGATCCCTATAGTGACCATGAAATGGCAAGTCACCTGAGAGAATGTTCCAAGTGTCGTCAATATCTCGGGGATTTGAAGATTGATGCGCAACGGTTGAGTGACTTTATGGATTCCATGAGGCCGGCGATTGCTCGAATAGAAATTACTGTAAGCGAAAAACTTGGGTGTGACTCGACGACTCAGATGGCAAAGCCGAATTCGATTTGGAGATCTATCATGAACAATAGAATGGCGAGAGTTTCCTCGGTAGCAATGGTGGTGGTGGCAGCGTTATTCTTAATCATCACTATGGACAAATCAATGACGCCTGCCTTTGGTTTAACTGAAGCCATTAACAGGTACAAAAATGCCAGAACGATTCATACTCACGGATGGGCTTATGTGCCAGTGAGCAGTAAAACCAAACTCGAGTTTGTTAAGGCTCCCATAGAACATTGGTTTGATTTGGAGCATGGATGTTATAAGATGATCAAGCCGGGTGTAATAGATGAAAGGACCGGTCAGCCTAGATATTTCTTTACGACGGTGTCTGACGGGCACTATGTTATGAAGGATTCTTACCTGCGTTCCCTTGAGGGAGAGTGGACGAGATTGATTCGTTTCGAGAGACTGACAGATTTTCACGCCCGATTGCAGGCTCATAACTCTGCATATAGGTTTTTGGCTCAGGTATTTGGCGGAGTTGATAGCGTGAATGGTTTTGTTAAGGTCGGTGACGAAGTTATTCAAGGAGTGGAATGTGGGATATGGGAAGGAGAACTTAGCTTTCCTGGATCCAATGGTGGTATGCAAACGAAAGTCAAAAGCTGGCTTTCTTCAATGACAGGTGAGCTAACGAGAGTTCAAATGTGGCAAAAACCCCCAAATGCTGATGAGTTGATGCTCCTGCTCGAGATCGACCAGATTGAATTTGATGTAGAGTTTCCACAGGATCTATTTCGAACAGAACCGCCTGAAGACTGTCGCTTGGCAAATACCAAAGAAACGGCACCTATGGCTGAGCTTGGTAGTTTTGGTAGTGACCGCTATTATAAGCTTACTGTACATGTGGCTTTTACCTTGCCGGATGGTAGTGTGATTGTCTGTTGGCGAAGTGCTGATGATGGGAATCCTGATCAAGACCAGTTGTTTGAGGATTTGACATTTGGAGGGCGATTACCCAAGCTACCCGTAGCAATTCATGCGTTAAAACCGATTGCAAGCCTGGATGTCGAGTACAAAGGATATCACTTAATAAAGACTCAGAAAGGTGATAAATTCTTTGAGTGGAGTCTGTATGTGCCTGATAATGCCGTGCCCAAACGAAGCAGTATCGTGGGTTACAAAATTGTTCATCAATACAACACTCTGAAGCAAGATGATGCTAGAACTGTTGCAGGATCCATCACGGAAGATATTCAAATAAACACACGGGATGATTATGATATTTGGATACTAGGGGCAGTCCAGGAACTCAGCGATCACGAGCAAGCCCCTGACGATATATCCTATGAGAATATACGGGCATTAGTGCGAAGCAGATCGAAGTAGCTATCCGTCACCAGTACGACCAGCCGGTCATTTTATTTTGCCGCTATTCTTTCTCGATCACCAGCGCTGCCAGACACAGCTCTAGTCTTGGGTCGCAGGCAAGCTCCCCCACCAAGTCTTGTCAGGTCGCCAGTCGGCACGGACGTAATCGGCGTGTCGTTTTTCGAGGTTTTGCAGGGTCCTGGTGCGCATGGTGACGGCTTGTCGCTGGGCCCGCTGGGCATCGTAGAGCTGATTCAAGGTCGGCAGGTTCGCCCCGACCTCTTCCAGCCAGCGATCCAGTTTTCCTCGCAGGGTGTCCCGTTTCTCCGCATGCTGGGCGGCCAGGTCATGCTGCTCTCCGATGTCACGGAGAATGTGATACAGTTCGTCTCGGCCATCTTCCCAGTAGTGAATCAGCTTCCAGGGCCCCGAACAGATAATCGAGGAGGGCTCTCCTCCTTGATTGCCGTAGTGTGGATAGTGCCAAAAGAGGTCACGTTGCTCGATTTCGCGGCCATGGAGGAGCGGCACCAGACTCACCCCATCTCGGTGCTGTCGCGGGTTCAATGGCAATCCGGCCAACTCCAGGATCGTGGGGTAAAAATCTGTCCCCGTCACCGGAACATCACACACGGAGCCCGGCGTCGTCACACCCGGCACACGAATGTAATAGGGCTCCCGAATCCCGCCTTCCCATTGCCGCCCCTTGCCACCCCGATAGGGTAGCATACTGCTGGAAAAGGCATCGCCGGAGGAGACGCCGCCATTGTCCGACGTGAAGCAGACCACGGTGTTTTGGCTGAGGCCCAAGGCCTCGAGTTTGTCCAGCACCATGCCCACCGCCTCATCCATGGCCTCGATCATGCCGGCATAGATGGGGCAATCCTGCACCTGGCGCACGGGTAGGCGACGGTCCACGATAAACCGTGCGCCGTCATGGGGGTTTTGAGCCGCTTTCTTTTGATACTTGCGCCATTTCTTCTGAGTGGTTTGAATAGGCCCATGTACGGAATAGAAGGACAGGTAAGCGAGAAACGGCTCGTTCTTATGATCTTCGATGAATCGGACGGTTTCGCGTCCCAGGCGTAGCGGCAGTGATTCGCCATCGGGGCCACTTTCCAGACGCGGATTCACGTAGGGCGCAAAATAGCCACCCGCCGGCGAACCACGGTCCCATCCCCCTTTATTGACTTCAAAGCCGTGGTCTTCCGGCCAGGAACCTTCGTCACCCAAGTGCCACTTGCCGGCAAAAAAAGTGCGATAGCCCGCGGCACGCAAGGCCTCCGCCAACGTGATCTCCCCATGATCCAAGCGCCTTGTGTAGGCCGCCGGCAAGAGTTTCGTGTTTCGTTTCCAGTCCCGTCCGGCCCGGTCTCCGATCCAGGTGGTAATGCCCAGGCGAGTTGGGTATTTGCCGGTCATGATACTGGCACGCGAGGGACTGCACACCTGGCAGGTGGCGTATCCGCGTCGAAAGCGCATGCCTGACCGAGCCAATCTGTCGATGTGGGGACTCTCGTAAAAGGTGCTCCCCTCTACGCCTAAATCCATGATCCCCAGGTCGTCAGCCAGGATGAACACGAAATTACGACGTCCTGTTTCAGCAACTCCGCTGCTTGTCCAAATTGAGAGGCAGATAACGAAAAGACAATGAACAGTTTTCATTTGGCATGACTCCCAACCATCGCATTAAGGACGCGCAAAACAATAACTTACCGATTCTCCATCTCATCTTCAGGTCGTCTTTGGCCGTTCCTCAATCGCAAAATCCTCCACGTAGGCCCACTACGCGTCCGGTTTCGCTCAATCGATCACGACCAAATCCAACCTAAATCTGAGCGGATAATTCGGTAACTTATTCTTTTTATGAAAACCTCCGTCTCTGACGTAGGACCCGGATAGGTTCTACCG
>JADFHU010000578.1 GCA_022567055.1 Planctomycetota bacterium | reverse complement strand
GCAGCCGCTGTTGTCCCTCTGGACGGCGTCAGGCTCCATCGACCATCCTCGGATGGCCTGCTTCGCCTTCCTTGCCAGAGGCAAAAACGCTCGCTCTCGGTGCGACGATCATTTTGTTAGGGGCTCTTAGCCTTGTCATATCTATTCCTCTAATCATTTCTGTTTTCTGGGCCTGGTCCGTTTTCCGGGTCACATTCCCGATTGTTGTCGTGATCGTAATCGAAACAGTGATTTGGGGCAATTTAGAGGTATCGATTACGACAACGACAAACGCTGCGCTGATCACGACCACGAGGAGTGGTATACGGACTGGCGCCTATGTGAGAACAGTTTTGAACCAGGGTTCTTTTTTGCCCATTTCGGGCGGCCGATAGATTTTCTCGAGAAAAGGGATTGACAGAGAGAATCAGGGGGTTATACTATCTACATTAAACCTATTGATTTACTAGGAATTTATGGTGGCGGTCTCGAAACGAAGCGAATATGCCCTGAGGGCCGTGTTTGAATTGGCCTACCGCGGATCACAGGAGCCCGTGAAGATTCAGCGGATCGCGGAGTCTCAGGGTATCCCGTCGAGGTTTCTCGAAGGGATCATGAGCGACCTCCGGCACGCCGGATTTGTGGAGTCCCGGCGAGGCAGCGAGGGTGGCTATGTGCTTGTCATGGACAGTGGAGAACTCTGTGTGGCGGATGTGTTACGTGCCGTACAGGGCCAACTCTCGGTGGGTCCCGAGTCGAATGACAAGATCGCAAATACGTACTGTGCCGGAGACGCCGCGTTTTCGCAGTA
The DNA here is from genome assembly GCA_022567055.1 of Planctomycetota bacterium. Taxonomy (GTDB): domain Bacteria; phylum Planctomycetota; class Phycisphaerae; order Sedimentisphaerales; family Anaerobacaceae; genus JAIPFM01. The sequence continues at coordinate 3,358 of JADFHU010000578.1, read as the reverse complement.
CTGGCAGAAGGTTGACAATGTAATGATGAACCTGTTTACTGAAATGACGTTTGCCGACCTTGTGAAATCCGAACAGGTCAATACTGACGCAGTTCTCGATTTCAACATCTGACCCTATCCGCCACCCCATGGTTCGGTGTTTTCGTCCATTTCGAGGGTATCTAGGAGAATCGGTAAGTGGAATCGCATACTCGCAGTATCGTAAAGACCTTTACCTGGCGTGCGATCGCCACGGTCGTGACGATGTGCATCGCCTGGAAAATCACGGAAGATGTGGCGAATGCGCTGGCGATCGGAGGTTTTGACACGGTCATCAAGTTGTTTTTCTACTACGGCCATGAACGTGTTTGGGATAGAGTTGCGCTGGGCCGGCAGGAACCGCCGGAGTATACTATCTAATCGTCGACAGGATTGAGTCTGGCATGTCAGAACTTGAAACCGATGTCCAAGAGTTGCTTGAGGAGACCCGCGGTCAACGCGCTGAGGAATTGGTGCAAACCGTGTTGGCCCGCTTCGGTGAACGTGTGGCATTGGCCTCCAGCTTAGGCGTCGAAGATCAGGTCCTGACGGACATGATGTGCCAGACGGTGGCCGAGCCCAAGATCTTCACGCTGGACACAGGCCGTCTGCCGCAGGAGACCTTTGAGGTCATTGAAGGGACGAGGAAAAAGTATGGCATTGAGATAGAGATACTCTTCCCCGAGCGGGACCAGGTGGAGCGCATGGTCCGTACCCAGGGCCCGAATCTCTTTTACGAGGGCGTGGCCCAGAGAAAAGAGTGTTGCCGCATCCGCAAGATCGAGCCACTCCGGCGTCGGCTCGATGGCTTGGCCGCATGGATCTGTGGTCTGCGGAGCGAACAATCGACTACCCGCACGGAGTTGGACCGCGTGGAGGCCGATGAAACCTTCGGCCTGGTCAAGATTTCTCCTCTGGCGGACTGGTCCACAGAGGACGTCTGGCAGTACGTGAAGGCCCGCGACATTCCCTACAATGCGCTCCATGACCGGGGATATCCCAGCATCGGCTGTGCGCCCTGCACGCGGGCGGTCGAGCCGGGGCAAGACCTGCGGGCGGGTCGTTGGTGGTGGGAAACACCGGAACAAAAAGAATGTGGATTGCATCTTCGTCCCGACGCCACGCCGGGCCGTCGCAAGGATACGGTATAATCATGGATCAATTAGAGATCATCGAATCGCAAAGCATGTTCATTCTGCGCGAGGCCTATCGCGGCTTCAAGCAGTTGGTGATGCTCTGGTCTATCGGCAAGGACAGCACGGTCCTGCTCTGGCTGGCGCGGAAGGCCTTCTTCGGTCATGTCCCTTTTCCCCTCGTACACATCGATACGAGCTATAAGATCCCTGAGATGATCGAGTATCGCGATCGCTTTGCCCGGGAGTGGAAGATCAACATGGTGGTCGGCCGCAACGAACGGGCCCTGGCCGAGAAACAGACCTATCCCAACGGCAATGTCACCCGTCTGGAATGCTGCCGGCTGCTGAAGAGTGAAGCGCTCAAACACACGCTGAGTGGAGAGTGGCCCCGTTGGATCCTGAATCATGAGACCGGTGAGTATGACCGAACGGAAGGGGGAGAGCCCTACACGGGCGTCATCGTGGGGGCGCGCTCGGATGAGGAGGGCAGTCGTAGCAAGGAACGCTACTTTTCACCGCGAGACCGGCACAACGACTGGGATGTGGGCGATCAGCCGCCCGAGCTGTGGAATCAGTTCAAGACGGATTTTGCCCCCGGCACCCATGTCAGGATTCATCCCCTTTTGGACTGGACCGAACTGAACATCTGGGAGTACATCGAACGGGAGAACATCCCGATTATCGACCTCTATTTTGATAAGGGCAAGGGTGAGCGTTATCGCTCGCTGGGCTGCGCGCCCTGCACCTCTTCGGTACAATCTTGTTCAACCAACGTCCCTGACATCGTCGAGGAACTGCGGGGCGGCAAGTTTTCCAACATTGCCGAACGCTCCGGACGAGAGCAGGACAAGGAGGATGGCGGTGGACTGGAATTCCTTCGTCGGGATGGCTATATGTAAAGAAAAGGGTTCCAGGTTTAGGGTTCATGGGTTGTGGGGTGATTGGTTTTGTTGAAGGGCTAGAGTGGGTTTGATATGTCACAGGTAAAGTCACCAGCTTCGAGGGGGATAGAGTCGGCTGTGGAGCAGATGTCCATTGTTGTGATTGGACATGTCGACCACGGTAAGAGTACGGTCATCGGACGGCTTTTGGCCGATACCGATTCTTTACCCAAGGGCAAGCTTGCGGACGTGAAGGCGCAGTGTGCCCGCAATGCCAGGCCTTTTGAGTATGCCTTTCTGTTGGATGCGCTAAAGGATGAGCAGGCTCAGGGCATCACGATCGATTCTGCCCGCTGCTTTTTCAAGTCTTCAAAACGTCACTACCTCATCATCGACGCGCCCGGACACATCGAGTTCCTAAAGAACATGATCTCGGGAGCCGCCCGCGCCGAGGCGGCAGTGTTGGTCATCGATGCGAAAGAGGGTGTCCAGGAAAACTCACGCCGCCACGGATATCTGTTGAGCATGTTGGGCATTCGACAGGTGATGGTGGTGATCAATAAGATGGATCTGGTGGACTACGACCAGCAGATCTTCGAGACCATCAAACAAGACTACCTCGAGTTCTTGGGCAAGGTCGATATCGAAGCCCGTTTCTTCCTGCCGGTCAGCGCGATGGAGGGGGACAACATTGCCGAGAACACCCCTGCACTCGCCTGGTTCCAGGGCCCCACGGTGCTCGAGGCCCTGGATCAGTTTGAAAAGGAACCCGCGCCGATCGATCATGTCCTGCGTTTTCCCGTGCAGGATATCTACAAGTTTACCGAGAGCGGCGATGACCGGCGCATTGTCTCCGGCCGCATCGAGACCGGTGCCGTTCGCGTGGGAGACGAGGTGTTGTTTCTACCCTCCGGCAAGCGTTCCACGGTGGCCACCGTGGAGGGTTTCAATCTGCCCACGCAGGTCAGTGCCCATGCCGGCCAGTCCACCGGGGTGACCTTGACCGATCAGGTCTATATCAAGCCGGGGGAGCTGATGGTTCGCGCCGACCAGAGCCCGCCGCAGGTGGGCTCCCAAATGCGAGTCAATATCTTCTGGATGGGTCGTCAACCCATGGTGAAGGACAAGCGCTACCAACTGAAGCTCGCCTCCGCCAAGGTCTCCGTGTGGCTGCGCGAGATCGAGACTGTGCTGGACGCCTCCGATCTGACCACCGACTCCAACCGACGCCAAATCGAACGACACGATGTGGCGGAATGCATCGTGGAGACGGTGAAGCCACTGGCCTTCGATTTGAGTAGCGAGATCGCAGCTAACGGTCGC
>JADFHU010000577.1 GCA_022567055.1 Planctomycetota bacterium | reverse complement strand
GCTCGCTCTCGGGCCGACGACGGAGCTGTCCGACAAGGCCTAGCCTGACGATGAAACGGGGTGTGAACTCAATCTTCATTTGGCTGCCTTTCTGTTTGGAGAAGGGCCCTTAATTGACCGCGCGCAGATCGTAGCAGGCCAGTTTGTCACCATGTCGGAGATAGAGCCTACCCTGGTGGATGGCCGGGTGGGCCCAGGCGGGACCCTGGCCTTTGACAGGGGTAAAACGGCCCTTGATGCGCATGGCCTCGGGCGTGGCTTCGAGGAGAATCACCTCACCTCGGTCGTAGCGGAAGATGAGGTGTCCGTCGGCATAGACCACACTCGCGGATCCGCGTGAGGGAGAACGTTCGGACCAACAGATCTTGCCCGTGGCCAGATCGATGCAGGTGGGATGCCCGCTGTTGCCACCGCGGCCTCCGTAGAGATAGCCGTCGGCCAGAACCACGCCACCATGGTGATTCTGAAAGTCACGGCCGGCCAGGAAGTAGAGTTCTTGGGCGCCGAAGGTGTCGCCGCTGCGGGTAATCTCCAAGAGGGCGCTGCCGGTGTTGTAGGCGGTCGTGACAAAGACGTAGTTGCCCCGAACCACCGGCCCCGTAATATTGGCTACATTGCAGGCGATGCGGTTATAGCCCCAGAGAAACTTGCCCGTCGCGGCGTCGACGCCGACGACGCCGCGGCCCATGATCTGCACAACCTGTCGGACACCTTGGATGTCCGCTACTACGGCGGAGGCATAGCCAGCACCATCGGCCCCCTTTTCTCCCAGTGAGGGCAAGGTACATTTCCAGATCAGGTTGCCCGTGTGCCGGTCCAGTGCCACCAGCGCTGTCTCCGGGCCGCCCGGTGTGCAAATAATTCGGTCACCGTCGACCAGGGGAGACTCGCAGTACTGCCAACGTGACATCATCTTGCCGTCGAGATCTTCTGGCAGGCTCTTCTGCCAGCGAATCTTGCCGGTCGCCGCTTCCAGGCAAAAGAGCGTCCCCTCCGTGCTGAGCACATAGACCAGATCGCCTACCACGGTGGGCGTGCAGCGCGGGCCATCCTTGAAAGGCCCTCCCACCCGTGTGGCCCAGAGTTCCGCACGGGTATTCACATCGAAGGCCAGGGCGAATTGAGCTTTCTCTCCGCCGGGGACGGGCCGATCGCCCATGGTGATGATCCGGCCCCCCGCAATTGACACGCTGGAATAAGCCATCCCCAAGCCTTCCTTGACCCATAGCAGGGCAGGCCCCCCTTCGGGCCACGCCTGAAGCAGTCCGCGGTCGCGGCAGACGGAGTCGCGATTGGGGCCATGAAACTGCGACCAGTCCCGCGACAGGCCGCCATGCTCGAACCCCAGGTCATCGTCGCCCAGTTGGACGCGTCCCGCCTGCAAGGTCGGCCGAGTCCTGTTTCCGGGAAATTGGATGGGATCGATTTGGTTCAATATATTCGCATAGCGCACCCTCATCACCTCGTTCGAGGCGTTCATGATCCTCACCATCGAAGGGATAGCGGACTTGGCATCGGCGCCAATCGACCCGAGGATGAAAGCGGCACGTACACTGTCACCCCCCTGCTGTTTTTCGAAGAGTTCGATCAAGGCGGGCACGGCGTCTTTTCCCATGGCCCTGGCGGCCCCCGCGGCGCTGGCCCGAATCCAGGCCAACTCCTGGGTCAGTTGCTCGAGCAACACGGGCAATGCCGGCTTCGCGGCGACCCCCAGAGTAGCCAGCGTATCCGCTGCCGTTACTTTCGCCGTGGCGTCTCCGTCGGCGACTGCTTCAGCCAGGGCCTCAACGACCCGCCCCACCTCCTCCGTTCGCGACGCGCTGGTGGCCTGGCCAATCCAGTAGCTCAGAGGCTTACCTGCAACGATCCTACCCGTGCCGCTCTCTTGGGCCACAGTGGATGAAGACAAAATGCCGAGGCATAGTGCGGCATAGAGCGCACAACAGCGCACGCCTTGTTCAGTTCGTGTCATCATGCTCTCCTGACTCGTTAGTTTGGTCTCTCGGGGACCCGTGTATTCTGCCGCTCCACACGCACGTGAAGGTGCCCGGTCGCCTGGTAACCGTGGCGGTTGGTCCTCGTGACTGTCACGATATAGTCACCCGGCCGGGTAAATCGGTGCGTAGTGACAGCGTATCCCTCTGGACTGAGCTTCTCGGCGTTGCCGTCGGACTGGACTTGGACGGACGCACTGCCGTCGCCAAAATCCCATGTTTCCTGGCCGGATTGGGTACGAAACGACCTAACGGTGAACCGTACCGTCTCTCCCGGGCGAATGTCGAAGGTCGGATAGTAGGTGGGGTGGATGGTAGGTGGGAGGCGATCGGGATGAGCACGATCGATCACCTGCACGTCGGCAAAGTCGTAGGCCACATTGCCCGCCGCGTCGGTGACCTTGACAATCTCGCTGTAGGATCCCGCCCGAGGGTAACGGCGTTTCAGTATGGGACCGCTGGCCACGCTGCCGTCATGCAGGGTCCACTGGCTGTCGAGCGCGCCCCCTAACTTGCTCCAGGATTTGGAGGCATCGAGGATGGCCTCTTCGCCCGTCCACAGAAAATGGTGCGGCCGAGCGACGGCAATGACGGCCGGATCGTATTCCTGCAAGTAGGCCTGCCAAAGAAAGGCGTAGCCGGCCTGCGTGCCCCACTCGCCCGAGGGTTGCCGGCACTTGATCTCAAAGTGCAGGTGTGACCATCCGCCGCTACCGCCCTCTTTGCCCAACAGACCGATGCGGTCCCGCATGCCGATCCTGCGGCCCGGCTTGATGCGTTGATCGATTTCCTTCAGGTGGCTGTAGCGGTAGTACCAGCCGCGGGCATCGAGCAAGTACACCACGTCGTAACGCGGGCTGACCGGCGTCCCCTCCTCATGCTCGGCCAGCACATCAAGGCCTGCCGACACCACCAGGCCGTCTGTCGCGGCAATGATCTCGACAGCCCCCTCAGTCCCCCCGATATCCAGACCGCTGTGGTAGTAGATCTGCTTGCGGGAGGGCTGGTCACCCCCATCGACGTAAGTGGGAACGTTTGCCATCTGGGTGTGCGTCGCAAACCAACGCTGCTTGGCGGGATACGCGAAGGTATCGGGTCGAATCCAGGGAGAATTCGCCGGCCAAACCCGCAGTCGCGCATCTTTCTTCAGCCCCCATGGCGACTTCCTCGAATTGCCGGGGTAGCCACGTGTCACCGAGCAGTCGATCTGCACGCCGCCTATTTGCCTGGGCAGGTTATAGGTTGCCGACACGAGCTTGGCTCGTTCCCCGTTCACCTCGACGGTGACCTCGGCGCGACGCACCGCATTGCTGAGCGAATCAAGTTGCTCCGAGAGCTCGATCAGCTTGACGGTTGCCTGCCGACCATCGACGAGTTCAACCAGCGTGGCCTCCCCGATCGACAGGTCGACGACGCGCACCAGCGCGGGCTCCACCTCGGCGGCATGGCACGTTGTGGAAAGGCATCCGCAAGCGCCAGGCGAATCGATCATGGGGACGCAGAGCAGCAGCGTGAGGATAGACCTTATACGGCGGGCCCCAATCATCACGGGACAAGCGATCGCGTTCACCTCAACCTCGTTTGATGTCGAATCATCAGTGGATAGAAGACCAGATATACGTGGCGAGAGTCGGAAACCTCATTCTCGGGACAAAACCACCGTTTTAAGCTAGCAGAGGACATGCAGGAATCTGGCGGACGAGGATTCAGATCTCGACCAACCGATTCAGCGTCAGTTTCCCAAAGAGCACAAGTATTTAACAGCAAGACGGTTAAGGATGTCAACCCGAAAAGCTTGGCACAGTTGAGTGGAGCCTGGCCTAGGGATCGGCAAGAAATAAATTGGACAATTTGGGGTCCAAGTGTGCTCCATATTTGGTCGCGACCGATTGAGCGATACCACAGGCGTAGCTGTTCTACGTCGCGGATGTCGCGATTGAGAAGCGATCAAAGATGGGGTGCAATTGGGCATTCAAAAGTCCAAGTTATTTCTTGCCGGTCCCCTATACTTCGAGAATTCACATGGCCGATGCGGACCTTGTCACGTCTTACGGCCTGGTTCAAACCACGGTAACAATGTGTCTAGATCGAAATCGATATCGAAATCGGGATCGAGAAAAGCCTTTGGTGCTACCATTGTCTTGATGGATGAAAGA
>JADFHU010000576.1 GCA_022567055.1 Planctomycetota bacterium | reverse complement strand
GGGTATCGTCAATGGGGGCCGTCAATCCCTGCCGATTTGGTTTGACAACCGCACGGTAGCGATTTCGGAAGCCACCCGCACGTTCGAGCAGACGCAGGATTGGAGTCGATCCGGTGTCAAAACCCTCGTGCTTTCATTCAGCAGAGGGGCCGGAAACACCGGTAACGGTCGAGTTTATGTGAAGGTCAACGACACCAAGGTGGTTCATCCGGAAGACCCTGGGACGCTACCTCCCGGCTGGGATGCGTGGACCCAATGGAATATTGACCTGAGCGCCCTCGGGACGGACCTTACGCGGGTCCGGAGCCTGACGGTCGGCATCGAGGGTGCCGGCGCAACAGGCGTTTTGTACGTGGACGACATCCAGCTCGAGGGAGTCGCTTCGGATCCGGGACTGCAGCAGGTGGTGACCTGGTTCGAGGCCGAATCGGGTGCGATCACCGCACCGCTGCAGGTGTTCTCGGATAGTCCCACTGCCTCCGCAGGTCAGCATATCGGCACGTTAGACGACATTGGCGATGAAAACGACAATCCTCCAGCCGATGGCGTTGCGACGTATTCCTTTACGGTACCTGAGGACGGTGTGTACCAGCTTGCCATTCGCGTGATCATCAATGGTAACAGAAATTCCTTCTGGATTCGGATCCCGGGCATGGTGACCAACACCACGAACCATGCCAGCGGTTGGGTGCGCTTCAACGACATCGAAGACGGTGGCACCTGGCACTGGGATGAGGTGCATAGCAGTGACGATGGCGACAGTGTGGTGGAATTCACCCTCTCCGCCGGCACCCACACCCTCGAGATTACACGGCGTGAAGACGGCACCTTGCTAGACGCCATTGCCGTCATTCATTAATGTGGTCTCTGAACGACAAGACCAGGGGTCTGTGCCTAAGCACAGACCCTTTTAGTCGCTTTTGAATGAGGGTGGTTGTGAACCTGATCCGCTTCATGATGAGCGTTGCGACGCTTGTTTTAGTCGAGCCTTTTGTCTCCAGTTCTTTTGTCCGCGGCGCCGAATCTGGCTGAACTGAGATTTCTCGGCGAGTCCGGCGCTCAAACACAGTTGTGCCGACGATGCCACCATGGAGGGCAATACGGGATAATGCGTAGAAGCTTGCCGCTAGCCGATCCTGGCGAGCTAGGCTCTTGATCGGCCCCGGCGTCCTGTGCACTCGACCCATCTGAACAAACCGGCCGCGGGAAGCGGTTCTTTTCATCGAGAATGTGCGCCATGAGGGATATTTACGGCATGGTTCAATTTCAGGTAACAGTTCTGCCGGATTTATGATGCTTCCGAAGTCGTGAATCGCATACCGAATCAGAGTTTTTGGTTCCAGGTTCACGGTTCACGGTTAGAAACCTTGAATCAGCTTTTCCTTCAACGGTGAACCGTGAACCTGGAACCTTGAACCAGGCCATATTTACGGATCGATAGGTTGCGATACGCACAAGATCTGTTATGATATCGCCCGAGATCACAGACTGGAAACCATGAAAATGCGGGCCGCATGGGTGTCTGCCCTGCATTTTATTTCGCGATAATTTACGGGCGAATCATTCTAGGGAGTACGCAAAATGCGGAAACAAGAGTCTCGTGGGTTCACACTGATTGAGTTGTTGGTCGTCATTGCCATCATCGCAGTCCTAATGGGAATTCTGATGCCTGCGCTGAATAGGGTGCGTGAGCAGGGCAGATCGACTGCCTGTAAAGCCAACCTGCGCTCCTGGGGCTTGATATGGCGCATGTACTCCGACGAGCACGACGGCAAGTTTTCCCCCGGTAACCGTGTTGGCTGGGCACGGGGTGACTGGGTCCTGTCTCTCCGCAAATACTGGGCAGACAAAGACTCGATTCTGCTGTGCCCCAGTGCCAAGAAACGTCTGCCGTCGGGGAACGGCTTCAGGAACTACGGAGATGACAGGCATTCCTATGTACAGGGGCGAACCGATGGCGTATTTGGCGAGGAATGTAGCTACGGATACAATCTCTGGTTGTTTACGCTTCCCCAAGGCGTGAGTGTCTTGCAGCGTCGACCCCGGGAGCTGCACTTTAACTCGAGTTATACCGGCAAAATGAGCAATGTACCGCTCTTCCTCGATAGCATGTGGCGAGGAGGAGGACCCTGGTACGGAGAACCCAGCGGTCGGTCCTCGAATCCCGGTTACGAAGGCATCCGTCCGCCAGACTTCAATGGCCATTGGATCAACGCCAGGCATGAGATGATGCATTTCGCCATAGACCGGCACAGTCGGGGCGTGAATGTAGTCATGATGGAAGGGTCTGTGCGCCCTGTGGGCGTAAAAGGGCTTTGGAGCCTGAAGTGGCACAAGAGGTTTGACGACGCACGAGGATTTACCGGTGAATGGCCCGAGTGGCTGTCGTCGTATTCCGACAAATAGGACTGTCCTTAATTATTAGGGAGTACGCAAAATGAAGAAGCAAACGTCCCGTGGGTTCACACTGATTGAGTTGTTGGTCGTCATAGCCATCATCGCAGTCCTAATGGGCATTCTGATGCCTGCACTCAACAGAGTGCGTGAGCAAGGCAGGTCCACGGCATGTAAGGCCAACCTGCGCTCTTGGGGCCTGATCTGGCGGATGTACTCCGATGAGCACGACGGCAAGTTTTCCCCCGGTAACCGTGTTGGCTGGGCACGGGGTGACTGGGTGTTGTCTCTGCGCAAATACTGGGCGGACAAAGACTCGATTCTGTTGTGCCCCAGTGCCAAGAAACGTCTGGTGAACTCAGGCGGTGGCGTGCAAGCCTGGGGAGACGACAGGCATTCCTATATACAGGGCAACTATGGTGGCGTGCCGGGTGAGGTATGTAGCTATGGATACAATCTCTGGTTGTTTACGCTGCCACCCAACGTGAATGTCTTACAGGGCCGACCAAGGGAGCTGCACTATGACTCGAGCTACACCGGTAATATGGGCAATGTACCGCTCTTCCTCGATAGCATGTGGCGAGGAGGAGGACCCTGGTATGGAGATGCCAGCGGGCGGCCGTCGAATGCCACTTACAATGGCATCCGTCCGCCAGACTTCAATGGCCAGTGGTCTGGCTATAACAAAGAGATGATGCATTTCGCCATAGACCGGCACAGTCGGGGCGTGAATGCAGTCATGATGGAAGGGTCAGTGCGCCCTGTGGGCATAAAAGGGCTCTGGAGCCTTAAGTGGCACCAGAGGTATGACGAGAGGCGAGGATTTACCGGTGAATGGCCGGAATGGATGGCATCATTTTCTGATAAATAGGGCTCTCCTTTATTGGGGAGTACGCAAAATGAAGAAGCAAAAGTCTCGTGGATTCACACTGATTGAGTTGTTGGTCGTCATCGCCATCATCGCGGTCCTCATGGGAATTCTGATGCTTATCCTTCTCTTTTCCGAGCGGCAGAAACAGCACAGACGCTCAAATTTTTCCGTCCAGAGGGTTTCCCTTGCCGTCTTCATCGTCCTGGGAACCGCCCTGGTCATGCATGGCCTTGTCGTTCCCAGCACCACGGTTCTGCTCACCCGCAATTTCTACGGAGTTCTGCGAATCCAGGCCTACAAGGAGCCAAAATCGAAAAGGAAATACCTGAAGCTTGTGCACGGCCGTATCGCCCACGGCATGCAGTATGACGACGCGAAGCACCGCCGTCAACCAACGAGCTACTACGGGGAGGAAAGCGGCGTCGGACTGGCCCTGCGCCATCTCCCCCGGAAAACGGGACGCCGGATCGGCGTCGTCGGTTTGGGCGTCGGGACGCTCGCCGCCTACGGGCGGGAGGGCGACGTGATCCGATTCTATGAGATCGATCCCCAGGTCTTCCGCTTTGCCGAGAAGCTTTTTTCCTACCTGAAGGACTCCGAAGCGGACGTCGAAGTCGTCCCGGGAGACGCCCGGCTTTCACTGGAGAGGGAGGCCTCCCAAAACTCCGACCTCCTTGTGCTGGATGCCTTCAGCGGCGGCGCCGTGCCCGTCCACCTTCTGACCAAGGAGGCCTTCGAGGTGTACCTGCGGCATCTCAACCCGGACGGCGTGCTCGCCGTGCACATCACCAACATACACCTGGACCTGGCGCCCGTAGTTCGAAGGCTGGGAGAGGCCTTCCACCTGGAGGCGATCTCGATTATGCACCGCCCCGACACTCCCGAAA